>JBOGYN010000099.1:0-10079 GCA_050696855.1 Solirubrobacteraceae bacterium
CCGTGAGTGGTCGCGATCGTCGCGGCGTCGAAGCTGGCCACGGCTCGGGCTAGCCGTTCGCGCCGCAACCGGACCTCGGGCTCGGCGCCGGTGGCCAGCAGGGCCACGAGCCGATCCGCGCCGGGGAGGACGCCGGCCAGGGCTCGGGCGAGGCCCTGCTCGGCGCTGACCAGTCGCTCGCGGACGCGGTCGCGCAGCTCGCCCGTGGCGATCCGGGTGAAGGTGACCAGCAGCAGTTGCTCGAGCGGGATTCCGTCGGCCACGTAGCGCGCGGCCAGCGCGGCGATCGTGTAGGTCTTGCCCGTTCCGGCGCTCGCCTCGAGCACGGTGACACCGGTCGGCAGCGGGCCGCAGACGTCGAATTCGAGCGGGTGACCGAGGCCGCTCATGCGTTATCGCTGGTGCCGGTCACCGCGCCGTCACATCCTCGTGGGTCAGCAGCCCGTCCCAGAGACGCCGGGCGAGGCGGCCCAGGCGAGCGGGCTCGTCGGTCGCCCAGCCGGGCCCGGCCTCGTCCCCAGCCGGAGCGATCTCGAGCAGCTCGGCGAAGGTCCGCACGCCGCCGAGGACGAGCTGGTGCTCGAGCTCGCGGTCCTCGCGATCGAAGTTCCAGCCGCTCGTCCACAGCGGCTCGGCCGCGGCGGCCGCGTCCTGGCCGCCCGCCGCGGCCGCCGCGTAGGCGGCCGAGGTCTGACAGAAGAGCGGAAGCGGTTCGCGCAGACCGCGGTCGTGCAGGTCGATCAGCGCGGTCAACTCGTCCACCGCGATCCGGCGGCGCTCGTCCGCGCTGGCGGCCACCGGCGCGATCACGGCCGTGCGCACGTCATCGCGGCCGCCGGCCCGTCCGACCGTAGCGGCCGACAGCTCGCGCTCAGGATGAACAGCGATCAGAGCCAGGAGTGCAACCCACGCGGCCAGCCGGTGCTTGGCCGCCACGCGCGAGTACGTGGTGCTGAGCAGCACATCGCCGCTCAGACCGGCCACGGTTCCGCTCAGCCGCCGCCCGTCGGCCAGCGTCAGCCGAACATCGATCGGCTCGGCCGTCCGCCCCGCCGGAGCAACCACGTGGGCCGCGGTCACGATCGCCTCCACGAGCGGGTACACCGCCCGGACGACGGGCTCGCCAAGCACCCCAGGGGGCAGCGTTCCCCGAGCGATCTCCGCCTTGATCGCGGTGTTCCCGTCCACTCCGGCCAGGCGCGCCTCGAGCAGGCGCTGTCCCACTCCCCAGCGCTGGAGGCCGTCGAGCTCGACCGGCAGCCCGTCCTCGATCTCGTCGACGCCTCCACGCACGCTGATCCCCAGCCGCTGGCGCAGGAAGGCCCGCACGGGATGCTCGACGAAGCGCACGAGATCATCGAGCTCGATCACGCGGCTGTCCCGCGCCGGGAGGGGCCGGGTCAAAAACGGCCGCGGCGCCACGCGTGGGCTGGTGAGGGCGCGGGCGCCGTCCCGGGTCACGGGGTCAAAGCTCCAGGCCTGCTCATCGCCCAGTTTTCCGGGGGTGAAGTTGCGGGGATCGAAGGGCTGCAGGGGATGGGGGACCAGCACCTGGCCGCGGGCCGCACCGTCAGGCGTGCGGACGGTGGCGTCGATCGCGTCGAGCAGCTCCCCGACGGGCACCGCGGGCGGTCGCGGCGTGTTGGTGCGCTCGTCGTTGCCGGCGTAGGTGATGATCAGCCGCTCGGTGGCGGCCATCAGCGCGTCGAGCAGCAGCTGGCGGTCCTCGGAGCGAGGGTCGCGCTCGCCCACGTGAGGGTCATCGAGCATCAGATCGTCGCCGTCGCGGGGCGCCTTGCGCGGGAACGCACCGTCATCGAGCCCGAGCAGGCAGATGACCCGATGCGGGACCGAGCGCATCGGCATCAGGGTGCAGATCGTCAGGTGGCCGGTGCGGAAGTTGGCTCGGGTGGGGCGCCCCTCGAGCCGCTCGTGCAGCAGCGCCCGGACTTCGGCCGGGGCCAGCTCGACGTCGGCGCCGTCGCCGGCCTCCAGCACGAGCTCATCGAGGACGCGCTGGAGCTCGGCGCGCTGCCAGCGCTCGAGCCCGGGGGTGGCGGTGAGCGCGTCGGCGGCGGCCGCGATCGCCTCACTCCAGGTAGCCAGCGTCTGACTGGTGCCGAAGGTGTCGAGCGTCGCTCCCAGCCGGGCGATCAGCTCTGCGAGCCGACCGGCGAGGTCGATCGAGCCGCTGTCGACGTCGTCGAGGGGCAGCACGTTCGCAAACAGACGCTGGTCGTCCTCGGTCATCGTCACCCCGAGCAGGAGGCGCTCCAGTCCGGCCTGCCAGGTGCCCTCCCGAACGCGCTCGAGCTTGAAGCGGGCCCGCCGGGCGGCGTCCAGACCCCAGCGGATTCCCGCCTGAGCGATCCAGTCCTGCAGGCGCGTGAGGTCGTCGTCATCGAGTGCAAAGCGGCGCCGGACGGGACCCCGATCGGCGATGTCCAGGACCTGGGAGGCGGTGATCCGCCCCTGGGCGAGCTCGAGCAGGGAGGAGACCACACCGAGGATCGGGTTGGTCTGGCGCAGCGAGCGATCGGCCAAGCGCACCCGCAGGTCGACGGGGCGCGGCCCGACGGCCGCGGTCTCAGCCCGCTCGCCGTCTCCCGAGTTCTCCCCGGCTCCAAAGGTAGCCGCGATCAGCGGCGCGAAGGTCTCGATGTCCGGGCACATGACGATCACGTCGCGGGGCTCGAGGGTTTCATCGGCGGCCAGCGCATGCAGGATCGCGTCCCGGATCACCTCGACCTGGCGCGCCCGGCCGTGACAGGAGTGGATCTGAATCGAGCGGTCCTGGGCGGCCAGCGCAGCGCGCTGGTCGGGCTGGCCGGGAAGCGGCGGGCCGGGCGCGGCACGGTCGGCGCGGACGCCGTCCTGGACGCGGCCGAGCAGGTTGGTGGGCGAGGCCGGCGCGGGATGGTGCTGGTCGACTCCGACGTCAACGGCTGGCGAGGCCGGGGCGCTCGGGCCAGCAACCCGGTGCGCCGGATCCGGGGCGGCGAGCACGAGCTGGAGCTCGCGGACGTCGCGACCCCAGGAGGCCAGTAACGCGTTGTCCGTCAACCCGGCCGTGGGATCCTGCGCCCGGCGCAGGGGGGGCGGAGTGCCGCCGAGTGCCGCGGACACCGAAACCCACAGGGCGTCTGAGGGGTGAAGCAGGAACAGGTGGATGTCGCGCCCGCGCGCGAGCGCGCGCAGGATCTGGAGGTGGCCGGCCGGTAGTCGCGTCAGTCCGAACAGTGCAATCCGGGACGGCAGCCGGACCAGCCCCGGGTCTTCGATCAGCTGCTCGCAGGCTCGCACGCGGCGCTCGGCCGGGCCGGGCAGCGAGATCTTCGCCCGCAGTCGCCGCCAAAGCTCCGCCTGCCACGCGGCTCCGGGAGGGAGCGCGGACCCGACAGCATCCTCGTCACGCCCCTGTGCCCACGCCTCCACCATCGCGGGCCGGTGCAGCGCGTAACGGTGAAAGAGATCGGCGAGGTGCCGGACGACGCCGAGCCGGCGACCGGCTCGGAACGGATCGGACCCTGCATCCGAACGACCGAGGTAACCCGCCAGCGTGGACAGCCAAGCTTCGTCCAGACAACCCTCGACGACCTCGAGCAGCGGCCACGCGGCACGGTCAGGCAGCCACGGGTCTTCGGCGGGGTCGATCCCGGAGGTGGCCGCGACCACATCTCCGATCAGCCGTTGCGGAAACGGGAACTCGACCCCTGCACAGATGCCGTCACCGCGGCCCCGCGAGGCTCCGAGCACTCCGGACATGCGCTGCGTCAGCCAGCGCTCCATGCCTCGCGTGGGGACCGCCACCACCTCGGGGGCAAAGGGATCGTCAAGTGGCCGAGCCAGCAGGCTGGCCAGGGCATCGGCGAGGCCGTCGGCTCGCTGGGCACGATGGAGGATCAGCACAGGCCGATTCTTCCAGCCGCCCCCGTCGACCTGACCCCGTCTCGGGCCCGATTGACGCCTCCTGGTGTCAACTCGGGCAATCTGCGGCAAAGAATTAACGCATTGCCTTGCAATTGTCACTCTCGGCCGTTAGGGTGGCCGAGACGCCAGGAGTGACAACTCTTATGACCGCCTCTTTCAACATCCTCACCAACCTTGGTCCCGCTGCCGCGCAGGCCCCCGCGGGCGCCAATTCCCTTGCCCTCGCGCTGAGGTGTGCACCGTAGGACCCGGTGCGCATAGACCGAAACGCGAGGGCGGCCCAACCCGGGCCGCCCTTTTTTTGTGCCCAAACTCAATCCAGCCAGGTGATGACCAGCATGATCTCCCGCCTCTGACTTCCGAACCCAGGCAGTAACCGACACATCCAAGCGCGCGGAACTGACACCCGTCCTGAGCGGGTGACGCTGACTGACGGTCGACGTTTCGCGCCCGAAGCTGACACATCGATGGCCACACCAACCCATTCTGAAGGGAGAAGCGCCCATGCAGTTCAATCCCGACGAGTACCTGCTCCTGAGCCGCCGGGGCAGCGTGCCGTCTCCGAAGCGGCGGGGCTCGCCACCCGAACCGGAGTTACGCGTGCGCGCGAGGCCGGCGACGGCTCGCGCAAGCCGGCTACGGACCGTCGTCCGCGGGCGGGTGCACGCTGCGGCGGCTCTGCGGGGCGCGGTCCACGCCACCTGGACGGCGTTTGGCAACAGCCCCCGCGATCTGTGATCAAAGGGGCTCAGGGCAGCGCCCGGGACCGGGAGCGGGTCCCGGGCGGTATCGTCGGGAGATCGCCGCTCGTCCCTCCCTGATCGAATTTCCGGCCGACGACCCCGAGCGGGCGCGGCGCTTCTGGGGTGGTCTCCTCGAGACCGACCTGGACCCACGCCACGACGACCAGGGGGAGGGCTGGCAGACTCATGATCCGGACCCCGCGCCCGCGGTGGGCGTGCACGAGCGTGGCCGCGGTCCCGGCGATTCCTTTTCGCTGCCCTACTTCGATGTGGCCGACCTCGAGTCAGCCCTGGCCCGCGTCCGGGAGTTGGGCGGGACCGTCGTCCATCCCGGCGCCCGCTGGGCGGTATGCCGCGACTCGGAGGGCAGCCCATTCGGCCTCGCCGGAGCCGACTCCTAAGCTCACTGGCCCTGTGGGTGAGCGCATACGCGCACTGCCCCCCTCACCACGACCGCGCGCCCCCGCGCCCGCGCTATAACGGCTAGCTCAACGCTATTTAAGCCTGTCGGTCAGGCCACAGGACCAGGTGTATGACCTTACTCTCAAAAACCGAGCACTAGGGCGATTAATGTTATTAAGATCCGAGAATGACCGTTAGGTGCGATTCGGGTATCACTCCATCATGGCTCCGTGGGAAGACGAGGACGACTGGGTTGGGACACCGCCCGAGGGGCGCTATTCGCGTGACCGGGCTCGCCCCGAGTACTGGCGTGGCCGCTGGCCGCTGGCCGGGGCGGGGATGATCATCGTCCTCCTGTTGCTGGTGATCGTCCTGATCGTGAGCTGAGGCCAAGCGGTGGCCGAGCTCGTCAGCATCGCCGATGCCGATCCCGAGCTCGGCGATCTGCTCTCGGCCGAGGAGCTGGGCCGTGCTCGCGCTGACGCCCTGACCCGGGTCCGCCGTCTCTCGGCCGGCACCTGGCGCGTTCAGGATGCGCTCGAGCCAGACGTTCACCACCGCGGCTTCATGGTGATCGGCGGTCTCGTCACGCGCGACGTCGACGTTCTGGGCAAGCGGTGCGTGGAGCTGATCGGCCCCGGCGATGTGCTCCGTCCCTGGAGCTGGGACGAGGAGGGTTCGCATGTTCAGGCCGAGGTGGGGTGGTCGGTGCTCGAGCCGACCCAGCTAGCTGTGCTCGACCACGGCTTGGTGGTCCGGATCAACCCCTGGCCCCAGCTGGGGCTGGAACTCTTCAATCGTGGCACCCGGCGGGCCCATTCGCTGGCCGTGGCGCTGGCGATCGCCCACCATCAGCGGGTCGACGAGCGGCTGGTCCTCACGCTTTGGCATCTCGCCGAGCGGTGGGGCAAGGTCGTCCCGGGCGGGATCGCAGTTCCCCTGCCGTTGCCTCATCAGCGCCTCGCCGACCTGATCGGTGCGCATCGTCCGGCGGTGACCACGGCGATGGGCGAGCTCTCGCGAGCGGGGACGCTGAGTCGGCGCGATGACCGCACCTGGATCCTGCACGGAGCCCCGCCGACCGAGCTCCGGCACCACCGCCTCGCCGCGGCGATGAGCTGAGCGCCCGCGGGGCGACAGGGGACGTCGCTGCCGTCCCCGGCCGCCCGGGCTCCCGGACCCCGGCTGCCCTCCCTACCGCAGGGCGCCGCGGCGGCCCGAGAAGAACAGCGCGATCGCGACGAGCGCGAGCGCAAACAGCAGCGGATGGACAATGACGCCGCCGGCGATGGCGACGATAAGCAGCAGCACGGCTAAGACGAGCAACATGGCTCACCTCCGTTGGTAGGTTGGCCCAGATCAACCCCACGGCCGGTCGGCCTGTACGGGGACCGGTATCACCGCGGACGTACTCCCGCGGACACGCTCGCCAGATCGAGCGACGGTGGCGCCTTGACGGCCACCGAGCCGGTGCAGAGAATGGACTGACCGCAACCGTGAGGGAGGGTCCATGAGTACCTATGACTACGTGATCGTCGGCGCCGGCTCGGCCGGTTGTGTGCTGGCCAATCGTCTGACCGAGGACGAGGACGTCCGCGTCTGCCTGCTGGAGGCCGGCCCTCCGGACGCGATCGACGAAATCCATCTACCCGCCGGCCAGCTGGCGCTCGCGACGAGTAAGTACGACTGGGGTTTCATGTCAGATCCCGAGCCCGGCTTTGACGGCCGCCAGCGCTATCTGCCCCGGGGTCGCACGCTCGGCGGCAGCTCGTCGGTCAACTCGATGATCTACATCCGCGGCCATCACGCCGACTACGACGGCTGGGCAGACCTCGGCCACGACGGATGGGGGTGGGAGGACGTGCTGCCCTACTTCATCCGCGCCGAGGACAACGAGCGCGGCGCGAGCGAGCTGCATGGAGCCGGCGGTCCGTTGAGTGTGATCGACAACCGCTCTCGCTATCGCACGTGCGAGGCGTTCATCGAGGCCGGCGTCGAGGCGGGCCTGCCGCTGACCGAGGACTTCAACGGTCCCGAACAGGACGGGGTGGGCTGGTATCAGGTCACGCAGCGCGGCGGGATGCGCTGCTCGGCGGCGGTCGCCTACCTGCATCCGGTGCTCGGGCGCCCCAACCTCGACCTGATCACCGGCGCCCACGTCAACCGGCTGCTGCTCGACGGCAACACGGCGACCGGGGTCGAGGTCGACCGCAATGATGAAGTCACAGAGATCCGGGCGCAGCGCGAGGTCATCCTCAGCGCCGGCGCCTATCAGAGCCCGCAGATCATGCTGCTGAGCGGGATCGGCCCCGCCGGCGATCTCGAGTTGGTCGGGATCCCCAGCGTGCATGAGCTCCCCGTTGGGCAGGGCCTGCGCGACCATCCCGCCACCTGGATCACCTACACGACCTCCGAGGCGTCGCTGCTCAGCGCCGAGAGCGAGGAGAACCTCGGTCTCCTCCAGACTCAGGGCCGCGGCCCCTTGACCTCCAACTTCGCCGAGTCCGGGGCCTTCTTCCGGACCCGGGACGAGCTCGAAGCGCCCGACATTCAGATCCACACGATCCCGATTCTGTTCCCGGAGGCCGGGGCCGGGGAGATCCTGGTCGATGGGTGGGCCCTGTCCCCGTGTCTGCTGCGCCCGATCAGCGAGGGCTTCGTCAAGCTCCGCTCGCGGGTCCCGACCGCCAAGCCGCGCATCCTGCATAACTACCTGCTGGACGAGGAGGACCGGGCGACGATGGTCGCTGGACTGCGCCGGTGCCTGGAGATCGCCGGTCAACCGGCTTTGCGAGCGGTCAGCACCGCCGGCTACGGAGTCCCAGCCGATGACAGTGACGCGAGCCTGATCGAGCACATGGAGCGCAACACCACGACCCTGTTTCACCCGGTGGGTACGTGCGCGATGGGCGCCGTGGTCGACGACGAGCTCCGGGTTCTCGGGATCGATTCCCTACGGGTCATCGATGCCTCGGTGATGCCGACCCCGGTGCGGGGGAACACCAACGCCCCCACGATCATGATCGCCGAGCGGGCCGCCGATCTGATCCGGGGACGGACGCCGCTCGGCGCCTCGGTGGCGGGCTCGCCGGCCGCCGCGCGCTGAGGCGCCCCCGCGGGGTGCAGGTCCGGCGGGTCTCAGGTCTCGAGCTCGTCGAGAACGACCGTCGGGGCCAGCTCGGCGCCGTCGCGCAGGATGCGCGCGGTGACCGAGCGCCCGATCCGCTCGTGCACCATCAGGCCTTGCAGTGCGTTGGCGTCGTGCACGGCCTCGCCGTCGAGCTCGATCAGGACGTCGCCTCGCTTGAGCCCCGCCCGGGCGGCGGGACCGTCCTCCAGGACCTGGACGATCTGAACCCCGCCGGCATGGCCGGTTCGTCGGGCCGCGCGGGGCGAGAGCGGGCGTGGGGCGACGCCGGCGCCGAGATGTGCCCGGCGAACGCGCCCGTCACGGATCAGCGCCGAGATGATGGCCCGGCTGGCGTCGTTGATCGGCACCGCCAGGCCGAGCCCGATGCCGGCCACGGCGGTGTTGATCCCGACCACCCGTCTCGTGCCGTCCACCAGCGCACCGCCCGAGTTACCCGGGTTCAGTGCGGCGTCGGTCTGGATCACGTTCTCGACCAGGCGCCGGGGCCCACCGCGTGCCCCGACCGGCAGCGAGCGCCCGAGGCCGCTGACCACGCCGGCGGTGACCGAGCTGGCAAACCCCTGGGGGTTGCCGATCGCGACCACGAGCTGGCCGACCCGCAGGGCGGCCGCGTCCCCGAGCGGGGCCGGGTCAAGGTCGCCGTCCTGGGCGCGCAGGACCGCGAGGTCGGAGAGGGGATCTGAGCCGACCACGGAGACCGGGGTCTCGCGACCGTCGTTGAAACTCGCCACGCCGCGGCGTGAACCCTCGACCACGTGGGCCGAGGTGATCAGGAAGCCGTCCCGGGAGATGACCACGCCACTGCCCGCGCCGAGGCCGGGGCCGCGCCGGGTTCGCCGGCGCACCTGCAGGTTGGCGACGCTGGGACCGAGCGCTTCGGCGACGCCGATGACCGTCCGCGAGTAGGCGTCGAGCGGACTTTCGGGACTCTCGAGGAGTTCGAGGTCGGGAGGAGCGGGGGGAGCCGGCGAGGCGGCGCCGGAGCCATTTGTGCTTGACATGCAATAATCGTACAAGAACGTTTCGACTCAAGCATTTGGAGCGCAGCACTTTGCCGAAAGACTTTGATCCCACCCACTTTGCGGACACGACAATCAGCGTGGCCGCCCATCTCGAGGCCGAGCTCGAGGAGGCCCTGGCTGAGCACCGCGTGAGCCGGGCCAGCTTCCTCGTCCTCGACGCGCTCGAGCGCGCCGAAGGACAGACCCTCGGCCAGCGCGAGCTGGTCACCCATGTGCGCCGCACGTCGGGGACGATGTCGGTCCGCCTGGGCCGCCTGGAACGCGCCCGCATGATCGAGCGCGAGCCCGACCCCGAGAATCGCCGCAGCGTGACCGTTACCCTCACCGATCGGGGCCGGTCGCTCGTCTCGGCGGCGCGCCCCGCCTATTCCGAGCGGGCCGCCCATCTGGTCGCCGGATTGCCTGAGGGGGCGGCGTCCGGGCTGGGCGCATCCCTCGACGCCTGGTTGGCCTTCTTCGAGCCCGACGAGCGCACTGCCCCCAGGCTCGGCGTCGCCGTTGCCACCTCGGCGATGGCCAAGCGCATGCGCCGCGCCGTCGGCCTCGCTGATGTGCCCGGTGTCCTCGTGCTGCGGGTCGGACGGGATACCCCGGCAGCCGCCGCTGGCGTCGCCCGTGGTGACCTGATCACGCACGCCGCGGGTGCGCAGGTGCACTCGGTCGGAGATCTGGACCGGGGGGTGCGAGCCGCCGACGGCAAGCTGGCCCTGGCCGTGCTCCGGGGCGCCGATCCTCGCGAGCTCGAGGTGGCGCTGGGCGGCTAGTGTAGAAGCACCAGGAGGGCGATCACCAGCAGACCGAGGATCGCCCCGACCACGGTCTGTCGCACAA
>JBOGYN010000100.1:0-16338 GCA_050696855.1 Solirubrobacteraceae bacterium
ACATGAACATCCACGACAACCCCAACGCCTTCACCGGCATCCGCATTCTCGGCAACAACATCAAGATCATCGGCGGTCGAGTCACGAGGAACGGGTCGCTGGGCATCGGCGGCGGCATCTACTCGCCCCTGCTCATCGACGGGGTGGAGATCGACCACAACGGTGGCTCGGCCAACTGTGGTTTCGAGGGTGGCGGGATCAAGCTGGTGGTCAGCCACTCTCTGCTCGATAACAACTACGTCCACGACAACAACTGCATGGGCATCTGGTACGACATCAACTCTGCAGACAATGAGATCGCCCACAACCGTGTGGACAACAACGGCGAGGGGGGGATCTTCTATGAGATCAGCCAGAGCGCCTGGATCCACGACAACGAAGTGAGCGGCAATGGCAGCGCGAAGTGCTCGTGGCTGTGGGGCGCCGGCATCGGTATTGCCTCGAGCTTCAACGTCCGTGTGTATGGCAACGCTCTGAGCGGCAATTGCAACGGGATAACCGGGACCCAGCAGGACCGGCCGGACAGTACCCCGCCGGACCACCTTCTGGCCAATCTGAGCGTCCATGACAACCGCGTCGCCGGGCCGGGGAAGGTGGGGGTGGGGGCCGACAATCGTGCCGATCTGACCACCCGGGACATCGCCTTCGTCAGCAACGCCTACACGGCCGGCGCCCAACTGTGCAAATTCTCATGCTGAGAGGCCAGCGGAGCGGCTCCCGACCCCTAGAATACGTTCGGTGAGCACCATGTCGGTCGGCGAGCCCACCATAGTTGGCGCCGCGTGGAGATTCCGGCTCCTCGTTGTGGCCACCCTCGCTTTGTTTGTGGGCGCCGTTGGGATCTATGTCGAGGCCCGACCAGCCGTCTACGGCGCCTCGGCGACCATGGTGCTCCGGGACCCGCACAGTGTTCCGGTCTTTTCCAATTCCACCAACCAGCCCCCCGATCGCTACACCGGTGACCAGATCGCCGTCTTGAAGTCGCCGCAGCTTGCCGCCGCCGCCGCTGCGGTGGGAGCGGCCCAGCATCCCCCCCTTGGGCTGACCGCGGACGATTTCTCCAAGAACTCCGTGGTGGCGGGGACACCGCTGAGCGGCAACCTGGTCCAGATCACCTTCACGGCGAGCAGCCGCGCCACCGCGTTGGCCGGGGTGGACGCCATCAAGACTGCGTACGAGAACACCGTGCACAACGCGGTGAATTCCGAGCTCACGACCCTGCTCGCCCAGATCGACAGTGAGCTGGCGTCGATCAACACGCAGCTAGCCACCGTTGCAGCCCAACTGGCGGCTCATCCGTCGGCGGCCGATCAGCAGACTCTGATCCAGCAGCAGACGGCGCTGAGCGGTCGGCGTGACACGCTTGCCTCCAAGCGCGACCAGGTGGCTGTCGACGCCGTCAGCGGCAGCAACGGGGTGGCACTCTATCTGCCGGCGCAGAGCACGACGCACAGCTCCAGGCTCGTGGCAGCACTTCCGATCCTCTCGGTTGCCGCTGTGCTGGGCCTCCTCCTTGGAGTGCTCGCCGCCTTCGTACTTGCCTCCCGCCGCCGCCTGTTCCGTGGCCGTGACGAGCCCGAGGCTGTTCTCGCTGCTCCCCTTGTTGCGGAGATCCCCCGCTTCAGTCCCACTCGCCCCCTCCCCGCAGCCGACGGCGAGCCTGCCCACGCAGCCACGGCCTTCCGACGCGCGGCATTGTTCATTCAGGGTAGCCCAGTGCCCAGAGCCGCACAGGACTCTCCTCGCCTGCGTGCCCCTGCCGACGCGCGCCGGCTTGTGATCGTTTCCGCCTCTCGGCGCGAAGGCCGTAGCAGCGTGGCGGCCAATCTGGGCATAGCCCTAGCAGACAATGGCCTGAGCACCCTGCTGATCGACGCAGACCCGGTCACAGGAGGGCTGTCGCATCTTCTCCACGGACGCTATGAGCTGGCGCCGATCGTGGATCGCGTCGGCCTGACCGCTGCCGGCGTGTCCCTGGAGGATGTCATCCTGCCGGGCAACTCCGGCGTCCGCCTCGCGCTGCTCCGGGCTGGGCACACGCGGCTCTTGCTCGACGATGCGGATAGAGACAAGCGTCTGCAGGTCCTCGAATCCGCGTTCAGCATGGTGATCATCGACGCCCCTCCGCTCAGCGACGCCGGTCCGTACTGGCCGCTGGTGCGCCGTGCCGAGAGCGCGGTCGTACTCCTCACCGACCAGACGGCCGTCGCACAGCTGGAGGAGCTCTCGCGTCTGCTGGGTGCGGTGGACATGCCAGCATCCGGTTACATCTTCAACCACCAACCGCGGCTGCGCCGCGCGGCGCCGGCTCTCGCGAGGAGGGCATCGCCAGTGTCGGCGCCGTCCCCGGATACGGGCCTGACTGCGTCCGCCTAGTCCCGCTACTCCGCTGAGAGGACGGCGGCGGGACGAGGGCGGTGGCGGACCACACGCAGCACGAAGCGAGGGTTGTTGGTCAGATAGCGTCGCGCCAACCGCCGAGGCTCGGTGCCAAGTCTGAACAGCCACTCCAGCCCTGAGTGCTGCATCCAGAGCGGAGCCTGGCGCACAACGCCGGCGTGGATGTCGAACGCAGCGCCCACGCCGATGAGCACAGGGGCTGTCAGTGTGTTCACATGTGCTGCCATCCAGCGTTCCTGCTTGGGAGTGCTCAGACCAACCCACACGATGTCTGGGTTGGACGCATTGATGCGCTGCACCAGCTCGGCGTCCTCCGCCTCGGTGAGCTGACGGAACGGCGGTGAGTGGGTGCCCACCACGCGGAGGCCGGGAAACGCGCTGGTGAGCCGCCCGGAGGTACGCTCGGCCACTCCCTGCTTGCCGCCGAAAAGGTAGCAATTCCAGCCGCGCTGCGCGGCTCGCTCGGACAGCGCAAGCATGAGATCGGGCCCGTACACACGGCGCACGCCGGGGAACCCAGCCCACCGTCCCGCCCACACCATCGGCATGCCATCCGGGGTGGTCAGGCCCGAGCGGTTGTGGATGCGCCTCAGGGCCTCGTCGCGCTGCGCCTCCATGACGCCGTGGACGCCGGTGACGCACACGTAGTGGCTGCTCCGGTCCTCGATCCACTCAGTGATCTCAGCGACGGCCTCGTCCATGTCGATCGCGCTGACGTGAACCCCAAGCACGTCGAAGCGAGGGATGGAGACGGCGGTCACCCTGCCAGTGCCACCCTCGGCGACACCTGGTCGGCGATCCACTCGTACGTCGTGGCCAGCCCGTCCTCCAGCGACTTGCTTGGCTCCCAACCGAGCACCTCCCGCAGCCGGGTGTTGTCCGAGTTGCGACCGCGGACGCCCTGCGGCCCGTCGACATGCACGATGCTGAGGCGTTTGCCGGAGATGCCGATGATGATCTCGGCCAGCTCGTTTATGGATACCAGGCGATCTGTGCCCAAGTTCAGAGGTTCGCTGCAGTCGGAGCGCATCAGCCGGTGGATGCCCTCGGTGCAGTCGTCGATGTAGCAGAACGACCGCGTCTGCTCGCCGTCACCCCACAGGTCGATGGTGCCTCCATCCTCCGCCATGGCCACCTTGCGGCACAGCGCGGCCGGTGACTTCTCGCGGCCGCCGTCGTAGGTTCCGCGGGGCCCGTAGATGTTGTGGAAGCGGACGACGCGGGTCTCCAGACCGAACTCTTGGGCAAAGTATCCGGCGGCGAGCTCGGCCATCAGCTTCTCCCACCCATAGGCGTCCTGCGGTGCGGCGGGGTACGCGTCCTCTTCGCGCAGCGCGCGCACCGCGGTCTCCGTCTGGAGATGCTCCGGGTAGATGCAGGCTGACGAGGTGTACAGAAAGCGACCGACGTTGGCCTCGCGTGCCGCCTCGAGCATGTGGAGGTCGATGAGCCCGTTGTTGCGCATGATGGTGCCGTGGTAGCGAGAGATGAAGCCCATGCCACCCATGTCGGCGGCCAGCGAGTACACCTCGTCGACCCCGGCGACGGCTTTGCGGCACGCGTCCCACTGACGGAGGTCCAGCTCCAGGAACTCGTCGGCGGCGGTCTGCGCGTACTCGGGCCGCTTGAGGTCGACGCCGCGCACCCAATAGCCACGCTCTTTTAGCGCGATCACCAGGTGGCTGCCGATGAAGCCACCGGCCCCGGTCACCAGTACGCGCATGTCGTTGGCCACGTCAGATTCCCTTCCTCAACCCGAGCACGGCCGGGATTGTCAACAGCAGGATCCTCAGATCGGTGCGCAGGCCGATGTTGCGCACGTAGGCGATGTCCAGGTCGGTCCGTTCGTGCATCAGGTGACCGTCGCCGCGGGCGTACACCTGCCAGTAGCCGGTCAGCCCTGGCTTCACCGCATGACGTTCGTGCTGCCAGGGCTCGAAGCGGCTCACGATGCCGGGAAGCTCGGGCCTCGGCCCGATCATGCTCATGTCGCCGCGAACGACGTTCCACAACTGGGGAAGCTCGTCGGCGCTCCAGCGACGAAGAGTGCGGCCGAGCGGGGTGAGGCGCGGATCGTCCTCGCGCTTGTGGCTGACGCGCCGCTCGTTCCATTCCACAGGCAGTTGCTGGAGGCGGCGGTCGTCGGTCATGGTGCGGAACTTGTACACCATGAACGATCGCCCGTCCTGACCCACGCGAACCTGCCGGAAGATGATCGGGCGGCCGATTCGGATGGCAACGGCGATCGCGATCAGCAGCATCCACGGAGCGGCGGCGATGAGCAGGAGCACCGCCCCGACGCGATCGATGACGGGCTTGACGACTCTCGTGTAGTGGCCGTGTGCCCGGGCTAGGTGATCGACCCCTCCGTCGTCATTCGGCAGCGCCCATGGCCCCACCGCTGGCGCCGAGTCCAATGCAGACTGCTGAACGTTGTCGCTGATCACCACCATCCCCTTGGCCTGGCCCTGTTCTCCGGACGTTCGAGCGATGGGTGGCCTTCGTCGCGAACCGCCGGGCCCAGTCCCGCCTCCCGGCGTTCGCACCCCCCAAAGACGTCAACTGGGAGCCTAGCAGGTCAGCTCTGCCGCGTCTAGTCCAATTGCCGAGTTTGATGCGAATCTCGGACCGGCGGCGAGTTCAATCGGCCTCGGAACTGGCCGTTCCGGGGTAGAACGAATCGTAGAGCGACTCCGGGGCCGGCAGCCCCTGGACGTCGGGCCAGGGCGAGTCGTCAGCGGCCACCTCGGCGGCGAAGCGCTCCGCATCATCGCGGCGCTCGATCCCGAGCCGGCGGGCCTCACCGTCGTCCCACCAGGTGCGACGGTTGTCGGAGACCGCGTAGAGCACAGTGTACGAGAGCCCGGGCACGACCAGGCATCGGTGTACGTATGCCGCGAGGTCCCGCGGGCTCACCCAGGTGCTGAGGTGGCGCGTGTTGGTCGGTTGCGGCTCATAGCTGCCGATGCGCAGGCAGGCGATCTCCAGACCGAATCGTTCGGCGTAGAGACGAGCGAGCGCTTCACACGCCACCTTCGACACCGCGTACAGCGTGTCGGGCCGGACAGGAGCGGAGGTGTCGAGACGCGCGTCGCGCGGGTACATGCCGGTCACCCGGCTGGTGCTCGCAATGACCAGTCGGCGGACACTGCGGACGCGGGCAGCCTCGAGCACCGCATGCGTGCACCCGATGTTGACCTGCATGATGTCCGAGAAGGACGCCAGCTCATCGGGTATGGCCGCGAGATGAACGATGGCGTCGCATCCGGCAACCGCGCGGTCCATCAGCAGGGGATCGCGGAGGTCGCCCTCGTACAGCTCCTCGCCGTCATCAGCGGGCTCCGCAAATGTCCGGTCGAGCAGACGCAGCGTACGGAAGCGACCGCGCAGGCCGGCCCGAAGCGCTCCGCCGACGCGTCCTGCGGCGCCGGTGATCAGGACGCGGTCGAGGTCAGTCATCGCGATGGCCATCGATCAGCGGCCCGCCCGGGACCGCCGAATCTCGTGCGTGCAGCCGACGTTGGCGACCCAGTGCTCCACGTCACCAGGGACCGTGCGACCACTGAACACTGCCCGCAGCACGGGGCAGGAACGGCGGGCTCGCCGAAATCGGAGGCGTGCTGCGACCGACTGTGGCTCCTTCAGGGCCCGCACGGCGAACCATGCTTCGACCGAGAGCATGGCCCTGCGGTTCCAGGACCCGCGCCCCACCGCCTCGGCGAGCTCGAGAATCGACCTTTCGGCAGGACCGAACAGCCGCGCGGCAGCGCGGACGCCGTCAGGATCGGCCGCAAGCAACTCGGGTATGCGCTTGCTGCTCAAGCCCGGTCGGTTGGGACGGCCGTCGCGCAGCGCGCCGTTGCCGACGAGCTTGATCAGGCCCTCAGCTCCTCCCCTCACCCGCCTGAAGCCACGCGCATCCATCTCCGTGACCGGCCCCAGATCCGCCGGGACGAACAGGGTCGACCCCAGGAAGACCTTGCGCCCCACCAGGTCGAGCTCGAAGAAGGGCTCCTCCCCCCGCAAGGCCACAAGATGGAGCAGGTTGGGCGCGTGCGGGCAGAGGACCACCGGCCCGAGGCCGAAGGAGAAGGCCCAATCCGAGAATTCGTCGGCAAGTCGTGGCCATTCATGGGGCGGGGCCGCCGAGTCGACGTCGCCGTACCCGGTGAGCGCCGAGTCGACGTTCTTCCAGGCGACCCAGGTGGGCGACGCCTCCGTCAGCCGCCGCAGCAGCGGTAGCCACACCGCCTCTCGATGACCTGCCGGCGCGCCCTTGCCTGCCGGGGAGCTCGCGGCGGGTTGTGGTATCAAGGCTCGCAGGATACGTGACCCAGCACCGGGGAGAGAGCACGCCTGGCCAGCCCCTTCCCGGTTTCCGTGAGTTGACTGGACTGACGCGATCGCACGGATTATAGTTGGCTCGGTATGGGGGTGAGCATGGAGGGGCCGAGCCTGCAAGGGCTGCCGGCACAAATTGGCCTGCCGCGCGCTGCGGAGCGGCGTCGGCGCGCGAGCGGACTGCCGACGGCCGGACGGTCGGCGCCTCTCTCGAGCGCGCAGGAACCTCTCTGGTACCTGAGCCGCCTCGCACCCGACAACCCCGTCTACAACGAGGCGGTCACCATCCGCAAGCAGGGCGGATTCGATGTGGCCGCCTTCCGCCACGCCTTCAACGAGATCGTTCGCCGCCATGAGATCTGGCGATCCACATTCGAGGTGGTCGATGGGCAACCCGTGCAGGTCGTCCATCCACCTGCACTGGTTGAGCTCCCCCTGCTGGACCTGAGCGACAGGTCGCGATCCGATGGCGAGAAGGAGGCGGCTGCGCTCCTCGGGCAGGACGCACGCCGTCCATACGACCTCGAACACGGCCCCATGATCAGACCCCGTCTGCTGCACCTCGGCGACGATGACCACCGTCTCAGCCTGGCCATGCACCATCTGGTATTCGACGCCTTCTCGCTTCGTCGCGTCGTCCTTCCAGAGTTGATCGCCGGATATGAAGCAGCCATCGCTGGCCGGGAATCGCCGCTGGTCGATCCTCCGGTCCAGTCCTCGGACTATGCGATCTGGGAGCGTGACCACCGCGAGCGAGCGGGAGACTCGTCCAAGATGGACTATTGGAGACGCCGGCTCGGGGACGCTTCGCCTCTCGAGCTGCCGTTGGATCACCCGCGTCCCGCACAGCGGCGCTTCCGCGGCGCGACGTGTTCCACCTGCATTGAGGCAGACACGACGGCCCGTCTCAAGGCGTTGTGCAGCCAGACCGGAACGTCCCTGTTCCACCTCGTCCTGGCCGCCTTCTCAGTGCTGCTGCATCGCTATTCCGGTCAGGACGACGTCGTGTTCGCGACGATCGCTGATCAACGGCAGCGGCGTGAGTTCGAGTCGATGCTCGGGTATTGCGCCACTCCACTGGTGCTCCGCACCGACCTCAGCGGAGACCCCAGCTTCATCGAGCTGCTGGCCCGGACGCGCCGCGATCTGGACGATGCTCTCTCCAACCTGGTCCCGTTCGATCAGCTGGTGCGCGAGCTTCGGGTGGAACGGGACCCCGGTACCAACCCGGTTTACCAGGCGATGGTCTCGCTGGAACCTGCGGTGGTCGCCGCGGATCCGTCGTGGAGCATCGACCAGGCGGACATGGTCTGGGGAAACGCCGTCGGAAGCGCCAAGCTCGACCTGAGCCTTGAGCTCGACGAAGGCTCCGACGGCAAGCTCCGTGGACGGCTGAACTACAACACTGACTTGTTCGACTCGGCCACGGCTCGGGCCATGGTCGGTCACTGGCATATGTTGTTGCAGGGCATCGCAGCACAGCCGCAATCGCCCATCTCGGCCCTCCCGCTCCTCACTGAGCACGAACTGCAGCGGCAGCTTGTCGAGTGGAATGCCACAGGTGCGGACTACCCGCAGGCCTCGTATGTCCACGACTTGGTTGCTGCGCAGGCGCGAGCGAATCCAGACTCCGTCGCAGTCGATTTCACAGGCAATCGCCTCACTTACGGTGAACTTGACGTACGCTCCAGCCGGATCGCGCACGTTCTCCAAGCAGCCGGCGTTGAGCACGGGAACCTGGTTGGAATCTGCGTAGAGCGCACACCGGACATGATCGCGGGGATGTTGGGCATTCTCAAGGCGGGCGCCGCTTATCTGCCTCTCGATCCACGCTATCCGGCTGATCGTTTGTCCTTCATGCTCGAGGACTCTGGCGCGACATTGACGCTGACACAGGCCAGCTTGCGCGCCGTGCTTCCAGACCATGGAACGGGCTACATCTGCTTGGACAGCGAGGACGTGGCGCTGGCCCGACATGAGGACATTCCGTCGACGCCAGTGAGCCGTGCCGACGATGTTGCGTACGTGCTGTATACATCGGGCTCGACAGGTGCACCCAAGGGGGTGTCGATTCGCCACCGCTCGGTGGTGAATCTTTTGACGTCAATGGCCAAGGCGCCCGGGATTGCGCCCACGGATACGGTTCTGGCAATCACCACGACGTCCTTCGACATGTCGGTGCCAGAGCTGTGGCTGGCGCTGATCAACGGAGCGCGGTTGATGATCGCCCCCACCGACCTGGTCACTGACGGTCGCCAGCTCGGTCGTCTCATCAGCGGATCCGGGGTCACCTTCATGCAGGCGACGCCAGCGACTTGGCAGATGCTGATCGATGGGGCTTGGAGTGGCAGCCCGGGACTGGTGGCGCTGAGCGGAGGGGAGGCGCTGAGCGGACCGTTGGCCGAACGCATGCTCGACCGCTGCGCAGTTCTCTGGAACGCATACGGGCCAACCGAGACCACCGTATGGTCCACCATGGCGCGCATCGAGCGAGGCGCCCCGATCACTGTGGGACGCCCGATTGCCAACACCCGCATCTATATCCTGGACAAGCACAGCCGACCAGTGCCCGTTGGGGTCAGTGGTGAGATGTTCATAGGCGGCGATGGAGTTGCCGTCGGCTATCTCAACCGCCCCGAGCTCACGGCGGAGCGCTTCGTGGCCAACCCTTTCGTTGCCGGTGGCCGCATGTACCGTACCGGTGATCGCGCGCGGTACCGAGCTGACGGCAACGTCGAGTTCCTAGGACGCCTCGACCACCAGGTTAAGATTCGCGGGTTCCGCATCGAACCAGGTGAGGTCGAGACCGTCCTCGTCTCCCATCCCAGCGTGTCGGCGGCGGTCGTCGTCGCGCGTGAGGAGTCGCCCGGCGGCAGAGTTCTGGTCGCCTACATTGTCCCACGAGCGGGGATGCCGACGACGGCGGAGTTACGCGACCTCTGTCGCCGTGAGCTGCCCGAATACATGGTGCCGAGCACCTTCGTCGCTCTGGAGCGTCTCCCCCTGACGATCAACGGCAAGCTCGACCGGGCGTCGCTCCCAGCACCCAACCGCTGGCGCGACGCCTATACCGCGTACACTCCGCCGCGCTCAGACCTCGAGGCCAAGCTCGTCCGCGCCTGGGCGCGGACCCTCGAGTTGGACCGCGTGGGAATCCACGACGACTTCTTCGAGCTTGGTGGGCATTCACTTCTGGCTGTCCGCCTGCTCGCCGAGGTCGAGCGCGAGGTCGGCCTCGCGATGCCCGTCGCATCACTGTTCGACGGCGGGGCGACCGTCGCGGGGCTGTCCGGCACGATTGAGCAGCACACCAAGCCACAGAGCAACGAGTTGCTGGTCACCGTCCAGCCGTTCGGGACAAGACCCGTGCTGTTCTTCATCCACGCCGACGAGGCGAGCATGCTGACCCTGCGCCATTTCACAGGGCCACTGGGCCCCGACCAACCAGTGCTCGGGCTCCTGCCCGAACGCGTCGGGTATCGCTTCGACCAGCGGCGCAGCGTCGAGGATCTGGCCGCCACAATGGTGGCGGCCCTGCGCTCGGTTCAACCCCGCGGACCGTACTACCTGGCCGGATACTCGATGGGCGGCCTGTTTGCCTACGAGGTGGCCGGTCAACTCATCGCTGCAGGCGAGGAGATCGGCTGGTTGGGGCTCGTCGACGCCGGTACCCCGTCACTTGCAGCCCGGTACGTCTCGCTTCGTCAGCGACTGGCACGCCAACGCGCGCGCGACTTCGGTGACGCATCGCGCAAGATTTGGGAGATCAGCTCGCGCACTCTGCGGTCGATGTTCAGACGACTGCGCCCGCCGCGCGCCCGGCCAGGCCACGACTTCGACTGGCGTGGAGCTGACAAGCTGGCGAGAAGGTACACATGCCGCGGCCATGCGGGTCCACTGGATCTGTTCGTCACCAGTGACATGATGGCCACCACCAACAGCCACTCCCTGGGCTGGGAGGATGTGCACCACGGCAGAGTGGAAGTCCATGAGGTCCGCGGCGATCACTTCTCCATGGTCCAGGAACCGAATGTGGCATACCTGTCTGAGCTGCTGGCCTCCACACTGCGGACGGCTCAGGGCGAGCGCGTCGAGATGGCCGGCTAACCCTGGTCGCAACGCTTCAGTCGAGCGTCTGAGAGGGGACCGCTTCGACGGGCGGCGACGGCTGCGAGGCGGCTCCGCGCCCGCCACCCGGCACGAGCGCCAACACCGTGGTGGCCACTGCGCCGGCGGCGGCGGCGATCGTCAGCCCCCATGCGGATGCCGTCAGCCCGCTCGCAAGCGCGAGCACGATCGCCAGCACCATCGCGGACACGGCTCCGATGACTCGGCTGACCACGAGCGCCCGACCGCGACCTTGGGCCTTGAGAAGGAGGAAGAACCCCAGCGCCGCCGCGAATACCAGCTGCTGTAGGGCCACGGGCGCGATCAGATTGTCGAACCGATCGAAATCGTGTCCGAAGACAGCTCCGAGCAGGTGGTGCGGAAAGAGGGCCACACCCAGTAGGTAGCAGAGCAGGAGTCCGACGCCGAGAAGGCTGAGGCGAACCGCCCAGCCGAGGGCCAGGCGCCTGGAGGTCGCCGAGAACTTGGTGAGCATGGGCAGCCCCGGGAAGGCGATCGCCTGCGTCAGCAGTGTCATCGGTGCGAACACCGCCTGCACCGAGCGCAGGCCGCCGAGGTCGGTGGTGCCGAGAATGACGGCGAGCGCGAAGATCACCACCTGGACTTGGATCACAAGCAGCACGGACTCAGAGGCCAGCCAGCGGGCCAGCGGCCAGGCGCGGTCAACCCACCAGCGCACCGCGTCGCGACCCCCCGCCGGCCGCAGCCCGGTCTGCACGAACCCGATCGCGCCGCCCGCCAGTGCACCTGCTCCCCAGGTCAGAACCACGATCCAGGGATCGCGTGACACCAGCAGCAACGGGAGTGTGAGGACCATGACCGCTGCCCACAGTCCATCATTGAGCGCGGCCGCCCTGCCGCGACCGTCGCGGAAAAGCACAGCTCGCCAGAAGTCCTGAATGAGGGCTGCACCCAACCACGGAACGAACAGGATCAAACCATGGCCGTAGGGATCCGGTATGAGCAGTCCGAGCATGAGGAGCAGCGCGGAGGCGACCACGGCCGCACCGATCACGATGGCAAGGGCCCTGCGCGCTGCGTCCGCGCGTTCCTCGGCAGGGAGGCTCGCCGATGCCACGACCAGTGGGTCAGTCAACCAGCCCCGCTGCATGGTCTGAAACATCAGGTAGGCGACGAACCCGAGGTAAACGACCCCCAACCCGTTTGCACCCACGACGCGCCCCGCGATCACCGACAGACCGAGGTTGGTCGCCGACGAGAAGCCCTGATCGATCAGCCCCCAGGACAGCCCGGCGATTCCAGCGCTGCGGCGCAGCCGCGTGATCATCATCGCCGGCTGTGGGGCGCCCGGCGCCGAACGCTGTCGGCGGCGGCGGCGACGACGTGGGGGGCCGATTGGCCCGCGTCGATGAAGACCCGGGACAGGGTGTCCGGTAACACCGTGGTCCAGTCGTTCAGCTGACGCTCGAACTCGGCCAGCGAGAGCTCGGCCTTGCGAGAACGAAGAGTCGATGCGGAGGCTCGCAACACGATCACCAAATCGGGCCGCGGCAGCAGTCCACCCAGGGTTCGTAGCAGCCACCCACTGGAGCGCAGGCGGTAGCGGTGCTGGTCGACCGCGACATCCCACCAGCCCCGCTCCAGGATGACCCAGCCGCCGCGCCCGACGAACGGACGCACCCGCAGCCACCACCCCAGCTGGTAGTCCACGAAGAGGATGACCGCCTTCACCCAGGACAACAACGGTGGGTAGGGGCGCTGCTCCTGTGGTCGTGTGGTGTCGACGTCCTCGTGCTTGCGCTGCGGGAGAACGCGGAATCGGTGATGAAGCAACCAAACGGGAGCCGACCCGAATGCCGCCGCCGGCAAGGCGGAGCTCAGCATCGATTTGCCGGCGCCATCAGGCCCGGCGATCACGATGACCCCGCCACGCTGCTGCCCCGGATGGACTGCAGTCACGACAGGCTCGCCGCGGCCAGCGCTTGATGAATGCCCTGCAGCCATTGCTGTGTCACCACACTCCAGTTGAAGGAGCGGACCATGACCTGTCGGGCCCGAGCACCGATGGCGGCGGAGGTGGGCGACAGAACGGCGACGAGCCCCTCTGCAAGCCCTGCCTCGGTGGGCTCGGCCAGGACGGCCGCGCCCCGTGACGCAAGCAGACGGGCCAGCGGATAAGGGGTGACCAGCACTGGCACGCCCACGGAGGCGGCCTCCGCCAGGGAGTTGCCGAAGCCCTCCCACCGCGAGGGATAGACAAAGGCGCTGGCGCGCGCCATCAGCTCCAGCTTCTCCCGCCCGTAGATGGGACCCGTGACCGTGACCCATCGCTCGACTTCCAGGCGTCGAGCCAACTCCAACACGCTCCGCTTCCTGTCCCTCCAGTCGGGTCCGCAGAGTCGCAAGCGCGGGCGCTGTCCGGCCGGGATCCGATGCACAGCACCAAGCAGCAGATCGAGGCCCTTGTGCTCGGGGTCAAACCGACCCAGCCAGATCACCGCTGCTTCGCTGCCACCGTCCCAGCAGATGTCGCTGGGAACGTCGATGCCGTTGGGTGCGACGATGACGCTGCCACGGTGGCCGAGTTGTTCGAGGTGCGGACGCTCGGTCTCGAAGAAGATGTGCACGGCCAGGCTTCGTTCCACCAGGCGGCGCTCAGCCGCCAGCCACCAGGCATCCTTGGCCAGGCGATGACGGTGGCGGATGCGGGGGTCGTAAGCGCCGCGTGGCGCGACGATGTACGGGACACCAAGGCGCCGCGCGATCCCGGCCGCGACGATGTTGTGAAGTGTCCAGGCGGAGTTCAGGATCAACACGTCGGAGCCACGAACCGCCTCCTCCAGCTGAAGCGTGTCTGGGAAGGTGCGACCGACAATTCGGCGATGGCGCACGCGCGCCCACATCACCCCGTCGTCCGCCGGTGACGGCTGTGGTCCAGCTTCGCAGATGATCTTCGCCGTTGCGCCCGCCGCGTCCATACTCTGCGACAGACGTTGGATCGCCCCGGTCATTCCACCGTCGCCGCTGAGCGCCCTGGGGTAGTACTGGGTGATGTGCATCGTCACGCCGCTTCCACGGCGCGCCGGATTTCAACCCCCATGCCTGTTGGCAACCCCTCTGACGTGATCGGTGCCGCCGGGGACACCGCTCTCTTCAGCCACCGCCGAATAGATGTCGAGGAGCTGGGCCAAGCTGTGCTGCAGGGTGAACTTGGCCTCGAAGGTCGCGCGCGCACGTTGCCCGGCGAGGCCG
Source organism: Solirubrobacteraceae bacterium (assembly GCA_050696855.1). Classification (GTDB taxonomy): domain Bacteria; phylum Actinomycetota; class Thermoleophilia; order Solirubrobacterales; family Solirubrobacteraceae; genus Palsa-465. The sequence continues at coordinate 14,083 of JBOGYN010000100.1, forward strand.
ACGGTGCTGTTGTTCTCCAACTGCTCCAGCGCGGCAGCCCAGCCATCGGCGTCTGCTGAGCGGACCAGCCAGTCGGGACCGAGTGCGCGCACGATCTCTCCGGCCGCCCCGAGGTCGGCGGCAAGCACGGGAAGCCCCGCCGCCAAAGCCTCGACCACGGTAAGTGCAAAGCTCTCGTACCAGATGGAGGGGAAGACGAGCGCACGCGCGGTGAGCATCAGGCGTCGCACCTCGTGGCGATCGCACCAGCCCAGGAATTGCACGCCCTTGATGCGCCGTCGCTCCAGCACTTCGCGCTGCGGTCCCTCACCCACGATGATCAGCTGCAGCGACGCCGGCACGACGCGCTCCCAGGCGTCGAGCAGCACGTGCAGGCCCTTCTCAGGTGACAGCCTGCCGACGAAGAGCACTGACGATGACTGCGCCGCCGACTCCGGCCGCGCTCCCGGATCCTCGACGCCATGCGGCTTCACAGTGATCTTCTCGGATGGCACGCCACCGGCTGTGATCCTGGCTGCGGTGAAGGCCGATGGGGCGATGTAGCGATCGATGGCGTGGTCCCAGGTGTGACGGGCCCGGCCCACCGCGATCGCCGATGCCGCCACGGCGGAGAGGGGCATCGAGCCGTGATAGCAGCGATGCAGGACACCTCGCCAGGGGTGGGTCCCGACACAGTCCTCACACACTCTCCCCTGGCGCATCAGCAGCCCGTTGACGCAGAGCAGCCGGTAGTTGTGCAGGGTCATCACCACCGGAACGCCGAGGTCATGCACCACCGAAGGGACGGAGGGTGACAGCCGAAACCAGGTGTTGTGCACGTGGGCTACGTCGGGCTGACACCGCTTGACCACGCGGCTGACCTGCCTTGCAGCGGCCGGATTCCAGGCAGCCAGCGCAAGCGCGGTGAGCGTCTCCGCGTGTGCGTGCGGGTTGGGCACCTTGTGCTCGACCACCTCGTGACCCGCCGCGCGCAAAAGGCTCGCCTCATCGCGCACGACGGCGTCCTCCCCACCCCCCTGACGGTAAGGAGCATGGATTTGCAGGACCCTCACCGTGGCGTTGCTCCGGCTGGTTCCGAGTGGGTGCCGGGCACCGCCTCGAGGATGTGCAGCAGCGCTCGCCGGTATGGCCAGGTCACCTCGTTGTGATCCCAGGTCCGCTCCACGTAATCCTGGAGCAGGGCGGGCGCGCTGTAGGGATCGACGCCCACAGCGGCGAGGTGTCGCCACCCCGGCGATCCCGGAGCCGTGAGCTGGGCCACCGCGCGATCTGCTGGTTCGCGCCGAAGCAACGAGCCACGCGTGACCACAAAGTGCGCCAGGTCGAAGAGCGGCTCCCGCGCCAGGCGGCCGCGCTCCCAGTCGACGAGGGCCAGGCCGTCGGGCGTCCGGAGAAGGTTAGACGGCGAGAAGTCGCCGTGAACCAGGGGGGTCGCCGCCGTGGAGCCGAGGGTGAGAGCCGTGGCTATCTCGGCCGCCTCGTCGAGGGTGACCTCGCGCTGCCTTTCGGCCAACTGGATCACCTCGGTGGCCAAGACGAGGTGGTCGCGCCAGACCCCGTGCCAGCGCAGCCGCGGGACGCTGGCCGGTCCCGCCGTGCCCTCGAGCTCGCCCAACAGCATCGCCTCGGTGGCGATCCCCGAGTCCTCTGCGGTGCCAAGCTTGACCACCACGGACGTGCGCAGGCCCACGATGCAGACCACCAGGCGGTCGGCCAACCATGACTGGATCGCCGCCGCGCCGACCGGCGCCACACCGAGGCGCTCACACAGCTCATCGAAGGCATCCACGGGCGGCGCGCAATGGCGACCCCAGCCACGCGCCAACGCGAGCGACCTGGCCCCGCGTGCTGCCGGCGCCAGTGTCGGGTGACGACGCTGCTGGTAGAGCAGACGGGCGGCCTCCGCCCCGGCCTGCCCGGCGGTGGCACGCAGGCGCAACCGCTCAGGGACCAGCAACCCCTGTGTCCACCGCATGCGTCACACGCCCAGGACGATCCTCAGCCGCCCACCTCGGCGGCGGATTCGGCTCTTCAACCCAGGGGTGCCGGAGGTGGCACGGCGCCGTGCAAACACCTCGCGGATGCGCTCCTCGAAGTGCTCGAGCGGCAGGGTGTCATAGGTGGGATCAAACGACGCCTGGTCCCACTCATCGGAGAAGCGCTCGGCCAGGCGATTCCACGGCTTGCGGCGGAAGCGGCGGCGAGTGTCGGGGCGGCGTCCCGGGACGTACTGGTACGTGTAGCGCAGGCCGTAGA
>JBOGYN010000101.1:0-18022 GCA_050696855.1 Solirubrobacteraceae bacterium
GGCCCACTCGCCGGCCTTTGGTTCCGTCGCGCTGGCGCTGGTCCGGCGCGAAGCGCCCCCGGGGTCATACGTCGCAGTCGGCTCCGACGAGATCCGCGCGGTCGTCGTCGAGCTCCCGTTCGTGCCCTGATCCAGGCCGGCCGGCCACGGGATCGTCTCGCTGCGGGCCCGAGGCGGCGTCCGCGAGGAACGCGGCCAGGGCGTCGCGGTCCGGCGCCGGGTGCAGGACGAGTTGCGCGGTCTCCGGGTGTGAGGCCAGCCAGCTCCCGAGGATCCGTACCTCGTCCACTTCACCCGGAGGCACGTGGGCGCCAAGCTCGCCCAGTCGGCCGCTCCGCGCCACCGCGGCGTCGGTTCGCTGCTGGAGCTGATCGAGGTCGGCGTCGGCGATCGGTCCCGAGTCGACCAGTCGCCCCCCGGCGATCCAGAACGCCTCGCCCTGCGCCCGGCTGGGATGGGGGACCAGCAGCAGGCGAGGTTGGGCGTGGGTGGCGCGCAGCACCCCGCCGAGCCGGCCCAGCACCGTGCCCAGCCGGCGCCGGCGCCGGCGCAGGGCGGCGGCGCGCTCGAACCACTGCTCGGACGCCGCGTGACGCATCTGGCGCTCGACGTGGTCGAGCAACGGCTGCGCGGCATCGTCACCGAGAAACATTCGCAGCACGTCGTCGAGTCGGCGGCGGTAGAGGTTGGGGTCCAGATCGCCCAGGCAAGGCGACAGGCAGCGTCCCATCTGGCCGTAGGCCGACGGGTGGTCGCGGCGCACCAGCCGCCGCCCGCAGTGGCGCAGGCCGAACAGCGAGTCGAGCTGCTCTACCAATTCCACGGCCAGCCTGCGCCCCCGCATGGGGCCGATCGTGACGGCATGGCCAGCCGCTGGGTGGCGGCCGACCTCGAGGATCGGATAGGGGATGTCGAGTCGGCAGCGGATGTAGACGAGCCGGTCGTCGCGGGCGGTGAGCCGCTGGTTGCCCGGGGGGGCGAGCTCCTTGATCAGCCGGTTCTCGAGCACGAGCGCGCCGAGCTCTGAAGCCGTGGTCTGGTAGTCGACCACGGCGGCGTGGGCCGTCCACCGCGCCGGTGCCGCCGAAGGGGCGAAATGAGCCCGGGCTCGACTGCGGATCGAGACCGACTTGCCCACATACAGAACCCGGCCGTCGCGGTCGCGGAACAGATACACCCCGGGGTCCTTGGGCAGCTCGCCAAAGTCCGGTTGCACGCCCGTGCTCGGCGGGGGAAGCTGGCCGTGGCTGGCCGGGAGGCGAGCACGCCGGCGCGAGGGACGCCGCGGAGCGAGGGCGGCGATCGCCTCTGACACGGTGGACGCGTGGGCGCACAGCCGGGGAAGCAGGGCGCAGAGCACGCGCGCGCATGTCTCGGCGTCGGCCAGCGCGCGGTGGGCCTGGCGGACCTCGATCCCCAGCGCGTCGGCGAGGACACCCAGGCGCCGCTCGCGCTGTAGGGGCAGCATCACCCGGGCCAGGGCGGCGGTGCAGAGCACCGGGGGATCGGGCCAGTCCAGCCCCACGCGTTCAAACGCCTGGCGCAGCACCCGGCGGTCAAAGGCGGCGTTGTGGGCCACCATCACCCGGTTTTGCAGGCGCTCAGCGAGAGACGGCAACACGTCGTCGGGCCAGGGTGCCTGGTCGACCATCGCCTGGCTGATGCCGGTGAAGCGCTGGATGCCGCGGCGCAGGGGCGCGCTGGGGCGCACCAGAGAGCTCCAGCGATCGTGCAGCTCTCCGCCCCCGACGAGGACCGCGCCGACTTCGGTGATCTCGCAGGCGTCCCCGCCCAGGCCGTTGGTCTCGGTGTCGACGGCCAGGAATTCCATCGTGTTCAGAGGGGCGGCGAGCAGCTCCACACCTCCCGTGATACGCGGAGCACCGGACGGCGTGCAGGCGGGCTTGCGCGCAAGCCGCGCCGCCGAGGATATTTGCGACCGCGGGCGGGGGTAGCATCGGATCAATCCCCCTAGGGAAGGAGCCCGGTCCCCATGCCTGTCGCACCCGCAGCTGAACAGTTGGAGGAGCTGGATGCCGAGACTCGGCTGGCCTGGAGCTCGTACAGCGAGCGCCTGCGAGAGGTCAGTGGCGACGAGTACGAACGGCTCGAGCCCGAGTTCTGGGACGAGCTGCAAGCCGAGTTGCGCCGTCTTGAGAGCGAGCGCGAGTCGCTGGTGACTCCCGGTACCGAGGTTTCCGAATCGCGCCCCTAGCCGCAAACCCGCTGGTCGGATAGGGTTCCCGGCGGATCGACCGTAAAGGTGACCGTCGCGGTTGCCGAAGGTGATCTCGGAGAGAGCCAGGTCGAGAAATGCGCATCAGGAGGATCGCCATCGTCGGAGCGAGTTCGCTCGCCGCCACCGCGTGCGGGAGCGTGGGCGGCAAGTCGGCCAGCGCGCTGCGGCCGCCTACACCGGTCAACCTCACCGTCTATGTCGACAACGCCCGGGTTTCAGTCTCGCCCGCGTCGATCGGCGCCGGGCCCGTGGTCTTCATCGTCACCAACCAGGCGAGTAAGGCCGAGGCGCTTGAGATCTCGAAGTCAGGTCAGAACCAGCCCCTGGCCAGCACGGCGCCGATCAACCCCCAGGGCACGACCCAGGTCGCGGTCGACTTCCGGCCCGGCAACTACACGATCTCGACCGCCGGGCACGGCGCCACCGATGCCCAGCTCTCGCAGACAAGCTCGGTTCGCTCGGCCTCGATCCACATCGGGCACGAGCGCGCGAGCTCGAGTGACAATCTGCTCCAGCCCTAGGCTGGGGCTGGCGAGACCCGCCGGGCTCGTCTTCACCCGCGCTCGAGCGACCGTGGCAAGCGCTTCCGCTTGCGGAAACACAACTTGCGTGCAATACTTGCATGCATGCAAGCAACTGCCTCGAGCTCGACTGCCCCGAGCACCGCACCGGCCCTGGCCGAAGACCTGTACGCGCTCGTCGTGTACCTGCACAAGGCCTGCAATGCCGACCTGTTCGCGGCCATGGGCGCGCTCGAGCTGACGATCACCCAGATCAAGCTCCTGCACCAACTCGAGGGATGTGAGCGCGAACTCACGCTCAAGGAGGCGGCCGAGCGGGTACCGCTTTCGCTGGCGGCCGCCAGCCGGACCGTCGACGATCTCGTCCGGCGCGGATTCCTCCAGCGTCACGAGGACACCGAGGATCGCCGGATGAAGCGAATCAGCCTCACCGACGATGGTCGCTCGATCATCCGGCGGCTGAATGAGGCCCGGCTCAACGGACTCGAGCAGTTCACCAAGACTCTGACCGATGACGAGCGCGGGACGCTCGCGCAGGCGCTCGAGAAGCTGCTTGCCCGTCCTGACATAGCCGTCTGCCGACCCGAAGGAATCTAACGCCTTGACCAATCGCATCCTCGCCCACCGCCACCGCCTGATCACCGACGAGAACAGTCGTTGGTGGACGCTCGGCGCCATGTGCTTTGCCCTCTTCATGGTGATGCTCGACAACACCGTGGTGAACGTCTCCCTGCCGTCGATTCAGCGTGATCTGCACGCCTCCCTGTCGGCCCTGGAGTGGACGGTCAACGCCTACACGCTGACCTTCGCCGTGTTGATGGTGACCGGCGGCCGGCTCGGCGACATCTTCGGTCGTCGCCGGATGTTCCTGTTCGGAGTCGTCGTGTTCGGCATCTCCAGCGCCGCCATCGGCTTCTCGCCCAATGACACCACCCTGGTGGCCTTCCGCGCCGTCCAGGGCATCGGCGCCGCCTTCATGATGCCGGCCACCCTCTCGATCATCACTCAGGCCTTCCCGCCGCACCAGCGGGGGATGGCGATCGGCACCTGGGCCGGGGTGAGCGCCATGGCGCTCGCCATCGGCCCCGTGCTGGGCGGCTTTCTCACCCAGGCGGTCAGCTGGCGGGCGATCTTCTTCATCAATCCGCCGATCGCGCTGATCACGATCGCAGTGACCCTGTTCGCCGCCCGCGAGACTCGCGACGAGACCGTCTCGCGCAGCGTTGACTATGCCGGGATCGCCGCCATCACGATCGGCCTGACCTCGGTTGTGCTGGCCCTGGTCGAGGGAAACCGGTGGCACTGGGGCTCGACCCGCGTGATCGCGCTGTTCGCGATCGCCGCCGCCGCCGTGGCCGCATTCCTCTTCATCGAGCGGCGCGTGAAGGCGCCGATGGTCGACTTCGCCTTCTTCCGCTCTCGCTCCTTCCTGGGGGCGAGCGTGGTCGGTTTCATCGTCTCGTTCGCGATGCTCGCCCAGTTCTTCTTCCTCGCCCTCTACATGCAGAACATCCTTCACTACTCGCCGCTGCAGGCGGGAGTGCGGTTTTTGCCCTCGACGCTGGTGATCATCGTCATGGGCCCGATCGCCGGTCGCCTCACCGACCGCATCGGCCCGCGGCCGCTGATGACCGCCGGGCTGCTCGTGGTCGCCGCGGCCCTCTTCATCCAATCTCGGCTCACGGTTCACTCCGGCTACGGCCTCTTGCTCCCGGGCTTCGTGCTCATGGGGGTCGGCATGGGACTGGTCATGTCGCCGATGAGCACGGCGGCGATGAACGCCGTCGATCGCACCAAGGCCGGCGTGGCTTCGGGCGTGCTCTCGATGAGCCGGATGGTCGGTGGCACCTTCGGGGTCGCCGTGATGGGCGCGCTGATCGCCACGATCGGGCGCGCCCAGCTCGATCAGAGCCTCCCCCACGTTCCGGCCGCGACGCGAGCCACGATCGCCAACGCCCTGGGGGGCGGCGCCACGACCGGTCACGCCAGCCCACAGATCGTCTCCGCGGTTCGGGAGGCCTTCGTGTCCGCGCTCGGTACCGGTCTGACGATCGGCGGCGCGGTGACCGTGATCGGTGCTGTGGTCGCTTTCACGCTGGTCAAGCGGATTCGGCCGGAGGCCGCCCCGGCCGCCGAGCCCGCGAGCGACGCCCCCGGCGACGGCGAAGCCGAGGCTCCGTCTGAGAGCTTGGCCGTCGACCTCGTCGCCTGACGGCGCCGATTATCCTGCGGACTCCCCGCGGGTACGATGCCGTTCCCGCCGCTAAACGACAATGAGGTGCTGATCCGCGTGGCTGTCGATCTGAGCCAAGTCGCAAACGTCGAGACCGAGCCTGGTGAGCTGCCAGCCACCATGGCTGCGTGGGTGATCCGCGAGGAGCGCTTGGGCGAGCCGGTCGATGCCTTCCAGCTCGAGGAGATGGAGGTCCCCGAACCCGGCGCATTCGAGGTCGTCGTCCGGGTTATGGCGGCGGGCGTGAACTTCAATAACGTGTGGGCGGCGCTCGGCGAGCCGGTCTCGGTCTTTCGTTACCACCCCAACGAGGACCACCACATCGGCGGCTCAGACGCCTCGGGGATCGTCTGGAAGGTCGGCGAGGGCGTGACGCGCTGGAAGCCGGGCGACGAGGTGGTCGTGCATTGCAACCAGGCCTCCTACGAGGATCCCGAGGTCCACGGCCTCGATCCGCTCGCCGCCCCCAGCCAGCAGATCTGGGGCTATGAGACCAGCTGGGGCTCATTCGCCCAGTTCTGCAAGGTCCAGGCCCAACAGCTGCTCCCCAAGCCGGCCCACCTGGCCTGGGAGGAGGCGGCCTCCTATGGCCTGACCTATTTCACCGCCTACCGGATGCTGATCGACCGTTGCCGGCTCCAGGCCGGTCACAAGGTGCTGATCTGGGGCGCCGCCGGCGGACTGGGCGTGTTCGCCACCCAGCTCTGCGCGATCTCCGGCGCCGATGCGGTCGGCGTCGTCTCCAGCGCCGATAAGGGGCGCCTGATCAAGGAACTGGGCGCGGTCGGCTTCATCGACCGCTCCGAATTCAACGGCATGATGCGCCGCGGCGGGGAGAGCGCCGACGAGGAGAAGGCGCGCTTCAAGGAGTCGCGGCGCTTTACCAACGCCGTGTCCGAGATGCTCGGGGGGCCACCGGACATCGTTTTCGAGCACGTCGGCAAGGCCACCTTCCCGACCTCGGTGCTGTGCGTCAAGCCGTTCGGCAAGGTCGTGATCTGCGGTGCCACCTCCGGCTACCAGCTCGATTTCGACGTCCGCTATCTGTGGATGCGCCAGAAGGAGATCCTCGGTTCGCACTTCGCCAACGCGTGGGAGGCCAACAAGGCCAACGAGCTGATCGAGGAGTCCAAGATCAGGCCAGTGCTCTGGCAGACGATGGGCTTTGAGGGCGTAGCCGAGGCTCACCAGCTGCTGCGCGACAACAAGCACCTGGGCAAGATCGCGATCCTGGTCGGCGCTACCGCCGAGGGTCAGGGTGCGACCGCGGAGGGGCCCGGGGCAATCCGCGCCGAGGTCGGCGCGTGACGGTGATCGGGATGGTCAGTCAACGAGACGAGGAGGCCCGCGGATGGCCGATCTAATTTGGGTGTCGTGGTACGCGACCGTGCTACGTCAGGATTCCCTCGCCGCCGAGGTGGCTGCGATTGCCCCTCATGCCGTGCGCTACGGAGCCACGCAGTACCAGGTGCACGTCTCAAACGAAGACCGTTACAAGATCACCCAGATGACCTGGGTGGACAGCAAGAGCGACTGGTACCGCTATTGGAACGGCCCCGAGATGATTGAGTTCCGGGCTCGCAACGCGGGCCGCTACCAGATCCCGATCGTCTACGCCTGGGCTGACGAGATCGCCGCTGGCGCCCTCGGCCCCGAGGTGCCCAACCGCGAGCCCGAGCCGGCGGCTCCCCAGCCCGAGCCCCAGGTCGCAGCCTAGCTCGCGGCTCGGACCCGACGTCGCTAGTGGGTCTCCTGGGAGGCCCACTAGTCCCAGACCGATAGCAGCGGGTCAAAGGCTCGCAGAGCCCGATCCTTGGTCGCCAAACGTGCGTCCCAGGCTCGTGCGCTGGCGTAGATGAACCGGTCAGCCGGGTCGCCCGGGAATCCATCTCCGTCCAGCAGTCCGGCACGCAGCGCGACGTTGACGGTCAGTTGAGCGCGACGACTCTCGGGTTGGCCAACGCCTGGACGACCCATCGCTCGAGCGGCCGGTCAAGCGCGATTCGTCCCTGTGCGACGAGCATCGTCACTTCCCAGACGCTGATCGTCGTGACCCCCACCTGCTCGGATCGATCGATCTCCTCCCGCGCGGCTGACCCGAGCCGCTCTGGCGTCAGCTAGCTGGCTCGTCCGGAGGCTTCGCTCTCAGCGCGAGCTCGAGCCAGAAGCGGGCGTCGGGGTCGTCGAGGTCCACGCCGAACAGCTCGCGCAGGCGGCCGAGGCGGTACCGCGCGGTCTGCGGATGGATCCCCAGGCGCTGGGCGACCTGACCCAAACGCCCCTGCTCGGCCAGCCATACCCGCAACGTTTCGATCAGGCGCTGGCGCGACCCGACCGAGAGCCCATCCAACGGGGCGAGCCGATCGGCGGCCAGCTCGCTGGCCAACAGGCGGTCGCTGTGCAGCAGCAGTTCGCCGGCCCGCTCGCGCGCCACCACCAGACGCGGGCGATCGCCCAGCAGCACCGGATCGAGCTCGAGCGCCGCTCGGGCGCGGGCAAAGCTGATCCGGGCCTGGGTCCAGTCGACGGTCGTGCCCAGCCCGGCCTGGGCGCCCGCGTCGAGGACCGCCCGCTCGATCGCGGCCGGGCGACCCGGACCGTCCGGATCGTCGATCAGCGCACAGGTCAGCTCGCCGATCGCCTCGCTGATCGCCCCGGGCGGAAGTCGCGAAGCGGCCGCCGAGCGCTGCTCGCCGGCGATGGCCACCACGGCCAGCGAGCGCGGCAAGGCCCAGCCCGCGTCGGCGGCGGCCGCCTGCACCGCAGCCGGCTCGGGCGGGGGATCACGGACCAGCAGCCGCACCAACCGGCGCCGGCGCAGCTCGGCCTCGCTCGCGGCCGCCGACTGCTCGAGCGCATGGCCCTCGGCCGACTCGGCCGAGAGGACGTCGATGTAGGCAAAGATCGACTCGGCCAGCGAGTAGAGGGTTTCGGGCTCCAGGCCGGCTTGCACTCCGGCGGCGGCAAAGCGCCGCCACGCGACCCGTGCCCCGATGCGGTAAGCGCTGAGCAGCGATTCCAGGCTGCGGCCGGCCCGCATCTCCCCCCGTCCGAGCGCCGAATAGACGTCGGGCCGCGTCACGTGACCGCCCGACTCGACCTCAGCCAGGAAATGGCGAAGCGCCGCCTGGACGCCCTCCCGGATGCCGGCTCCCAGCGGCCCTTCCAGCGGGCGGGCGTAAGCTGGGACTGTGGCCACCGCCTCGATCATCTCGTCGGCGATGTCGGCGAGCTTCGGGCGCAGAACGGCGACAATTTCCGGCGAAAGCTCATGCCAAGGCTGATCAGCCATAATTCATGCCAAACATACAACTTTCGACGCCAGAATAGTGAGTTCCAAAGGAGAAGTTTGCGTCCTACCTACGTAAGATTGATGGTTGTATGAGCCGGACCCACAAGATCGTCAACCTGATTGGCGTCCCCATGCCGCTCGTCGGTCTCGTCGTCGCCATCGTTCTGCTCTGGAACCGAGCGATCGGGCCGCTCGAACTCGGCCTGCTCGTCGGCTTCTACGTGCTCACGTGTCTCGGGGTGACCTTGGGCTACCACCGCATGTTCACCCACCGGGCGTTCGAGTCCTCACGGGCCTTCCGGGCGATCATCGCCGTGCTCGGCTCGATGGCCGTCGAGGGCTCCGTCATCACCTGGGTGGCCGACCACCGCAAGCATCACGCCTTCACCGATCAGGAGGGCGATCCGCATTCGCCCCATCTGAGCGGGCCGGGATTTGTCGGCTCGATCAAGGGGCTTTGGCACGCCCACATCGGCTGGCTGTTTGAGACCGTCGGCACCGCCGAGCGCGAGCGCTTTGCGGCGGACCTGGTCAAGGATCGGGTCGTCCGGGCCGTCGACAAGCTCTTCTGGGTTTGGGTCGTGCTCGGCATGGCGATCCCCTTCACCCTCGGCTGGATCGTCGGGGGCGGCATCGGCACGGCGCTGACCGCCGTGCTGTGGGGCGGCCTGGTCCGCGTCTTCCTGCTGCACCACGTGACCTGGTCGATCAACTCGATCTGCCACTTCTTCGGGCGCAAGCGCTTTGACGTCGCGGACGAATCCCGTAACGTGTTCTGGCTCGCCCCCCTCTCGATGGGCGAGGCATGGCACCATAACCACCACGCCTTCCCGACCTCGGCCTTCCACGGCCTGCGCTTCTGGGAGCGGATGGCCGACCCCACCGGTCTTGTGATCAGCCTGCTCGAGAAGCTCGGCGTCGTCTGGAACGTGATCCGGGTCAGCCCCGATCGGCAGGCGGCCAAGCTGCTCCAGCCGGCCGGCCCGGCCGCGCCCGCCGCCGCCCCCCGCACCGCCAGCTGATCGCTCTCAGCCCTCTTCGAGCGGCCCCATCGTCAGCCCGGCGTCGTCGAGGCGCAGCCAGTAGTACTCGGCGTCCTCACGCGGGCCGCTCCAGACGATCGCGCAGCCCTGGTTGTGGATGCGATCGGCCATCCGGTAGCCGTCGGCCAGGGTGATTCCCGGTACGACCCCTGCGAGCGTTTCCGCCACGTAGTCAAAGGTGTTGTAGTCGTCATTGAGGACGAGCACGCGCCAGTTTCCCCCCAGTCCTCCACCCGGCTCGCGAACGCGCGGCAACTGCACGGTCTGCGACATCTCACGGCAGGATAGCGCCGTGATCGTGACCTCGCAGGCCCTTTGGTGGGGTCAGCCGCGCTGGCTCCAGTACCGCTCGTAGCCGGCGTAGAGCTGCTCGACAGGAGCCGCCTGCTGGTAGGCCAGCGCCCGCTCGGGGCGGCCGTCGCGCAGGATCTCCTCCCGCACGGTTTTGATGAACAGCTCGCGGTCGCCGCCGCGGGCCAGCTCTGACCAGGCGTCGAGGCGAGCCTCGAGCTCGTCCAGCTGCGCGGTGACATCCTCGCTCTCGCCGAAGTGGGTCATGGCCAGCACCTCGGGCGACCAGGAACGGATCACGGCGATCGATCGCTGCCACGCCTCGACATCGATGTCCGGAGGTATCGTCGGCGGGACGACAATCGAGTCGGGCGCAATGCGGACCCCGCCGACATCGCCGACGAAGGCGACCGAGCCGTGGCGGTAGGAGACGTGATGCGAGGCGTGCCCGGGCGTGTAGGCGACCTCGAAGTCGCCGCCGAACAGCCATTCGCCGCCCACCAGGGCGTGGAGGTTGGCCTCCGGGACGGGTCTCATCTCGCCCCACAGCCGATCCATGTCAGCGCCGTAGAGCCGGGTGGCGCTGTCCATCAGGCGCGTGGGATCGATCATGTGCCGCGCGCCGCGCTCGTGCACGTAGACCTCCACCTCGGGCCACCGTTGCACCAGCGAGCCGGTGCCGCCGGCGTGGTCGAGATGGATATGGGTGAGCAGGATTGCTCGCGGCCGGGCTCCCCCGAGGCCGTGCAGCAGCGTCTCCAGGCACGTACTCGGCCCCGGGTCGATCAGCACGTCGCCGACCTGCCAGCAGCCGATCACGCGCTCGCGTCCGAGGTGCATGAGGTCGATCACGCGCACGACGGGCTCGGGTAGGAAACGGGCTAGTGGGAGGCTCGCCGGTCCGCGGCGGCCTGCGAGGCGGGCGGAATGACGGACCGCGTGCCACGAACGGCCGGAGGGCCCTCCGGCGGAGAAGTCCCTCCTTCCGGCGGCGGGGCTGCCCCCTCAGGCGGAGGGCTCGCGCCCGCGGGCGGCTCCGGCGGCGGGGGGTGGGCACGCTCGTCGGTCAGAGGCGCAAAGCGGCGAGTCGCCTCGACATCGTCGTCGGCGGGCCCGTAGCGCACCGTCGTCTCTGGATCGGCGTGGTAGACGGTGGTCTCGGCATCGTAGAGCTCGGCCTCGCTCTGGTGTTCGGCGTCGCGAGGCTCGAGTCCCTCGTCTTCGGTCTCGCCGCGGTCGTCGACCGCATCGGGCTCGGATCCGCCGGCCAGCGGATCGGGCTCGGATCCGTCGCCGAGGGAATGAGGCTCGGACTCGACCTCGGGAAAGCGGTCGGAGGCATTCTCGGCCACGGACATCAGTTGGGCCGCGAGATCGCGGGCATCATCGACGATCCGGCCGCGCTCGATCCAGATCCGATCGGTATCGGCGTCCAGGTCCTTGACCCGCTGCTGGGCCGCCGCGATGATCTCGGCCGCCTCTACCCGGGCCGCCTCGAGGCGATCCTCGGCCTCTCCGCGGGACTGTCCGGTGATCTGTTCAGCGGTGTCGTGGGCGCGCTGGAGAATGCCCGAGATCTGCTCGCCGACTCGCTCCAGCGCCCGGCGCACGGCGGCCTCGGGCGAGCGCGTGGCCTGAAGCTCGGCCACGAGCTGACTGGTCCGCTTGATGTAGGCGTCCACGGCGAGCCGGTCATAACCGCGCAGCGCGCTCGGGAAATCGGCGTTGACCATCGCGACGGGATCGTCGGGGAGGTGCTCGAGCGGTGCGGTGATCTCCTGGAGGATCGCGTGCTCTCTAGCGGCTGAGCTCTGATCTGGCATAGGTGATCTGCGCCCATTGTCGCAGGTGCGGCGGCCAGGCCCCGGCTCATACAATGACGCCATGTCTGAGACGCCCCCCGCCCGCCTGCCCGAGCGAGATCGACCGTGGATGATGCGCACCTACGCGGGCCACTCCGACGCCCAGCGCTCCAACGAGCTCTACCGCCGCAACCTCGAGAAGGGCCAGACCGGCCTCTCGGTCGCGTTCGATCTCCCCACCCAGACGGGTTATGACCCCGACCACGAGCTGGCGCGCGGCGAGGTGGGCAAGGTCGGGGTGTCGATCGCCACCGTCGGCGACATGCGGACGCTGCTGGACAGCATCCCCCTGGACCAGATGAACACCTCGATGACGATCAATGCCACCGCCGCCTGGCTGCTGGCCCTCTACATCGTGGCTGCCGAGGACCAGGGGGTCGCCGCCGAACAGCTCCAGGGCACGACCCAGAACGACATCCTCAAGGAGTACCTGAGCCGGGGCACCTACGCCTTCCCGCCCGCTCCGAGCATGCGGCTGATCGCTGACACGATCGCCTACACGGTCGAGCACGTCCCGCACTGGAACCCGATTAACATCTGCTCCTACCACCTCCAGGAAGCCGGGGCAACCCCCGTCCAGGAGATCGCCTACGCGATGAGCAACGCGATCGCCGTGCTCGACGCGGTCCGCGAGCGGGTCCCGTCTGAGCTGATGGGCAGCGTCTTCGGGCGCATCTCCTTTTTCGTCAACGCCGGTGTGCGCTTCATCGAAGAGCACGCCAAGCTGCGGGCCCTGGCCGAGCTGTGGGACGAGCTCGGGCGCGAGCGCTACGACGTCCAGGACGAAAAGCATCGCCGTCTGCGCTATGGCGTCCAGGTCAACTCGCTCGGCCTAACCGAAGCCCAGCCCGAGAACAACGTCTACCGGATCGCGCTCGAGGCGCTGGCCGTCACCCTCGGCCGTGGGGCGCGGGCGCGAGCGATCCAGCTTCCGGCCTGGAACGAGGCGCTGGGTCTCCCCCGGCCCTGGGATCAGCAGTGGTCGTTGCGCCTGCAGCAGGTGCTCGCCTACGAGACCGACCTGCTCGAGTACCCCGACATCTTCGAGGGCTCCAAGGTCATGGAAGGCCTGGTTTCGGAGCTGGCCACCGGCGCGCGAGCCGAGATGGCGCGGGTGGCCGAGCTCGGGGGCGCCGTCGAAGCCGTGGATTACATGAAGGCCTCGCTGGTCGAGTCCCACCGCGAGCGCTGGCGCCGGATCGAGTCCGGTGAGCTCACCGTCGTGGGCATGAACAAGTTCACCAGCACCGAGCCGTCGCCGCTGACCGCCGACGGGGGCATCCTCGTCGTCGACCCGGCGGTCGCGGCCGAACGCCGTGCGGCGCTCGAGCAGTGGCGTTCTGAGCGCGACCCGGCCGCCGTCGAAAAAGCTCTGGCCGAGCTCGCGAGGGCCGCCCGCGACCCGAGCGAGAACGTCATGCCGGCCACGATGGCTGCCGCCCGCGCCGGGGTCAGCACCGGCGAGTGGTCCCAGACGCTGCGCGACGTGTTCGGCGAGTACCGGGCCCCGACCGGGGTCGGCGAGGCGGCCGCGGTCTCCAGCGAAGACGTGGCCGAGCTGCGCGACGAGGTCGAGCGCCTCAGCGAGGCCCTCGGGCGCCGGCTCAAATTCCTGGTCGGCAAGCCGGGACTCGACGGTCACTCAAACGGCGCCGAGCAGATCGCCGTCCGAGCCCGCGACGCCGGCATGGACGTCGTGTACGAGGGCATCCGCCTGACCCCGAGCCAGATCGCGAGCTCCGCGGCGCAGGAGGGTGTCCACGTGATCGGGCTCTCGATCCTCTCGGGCTCCCACGCCGAGCTGATTCCCTCGGTGCTGCAGGCGCTCGCCGAGGCGGGCATCGGAGACATACCCGTGGTGGTGGGCGGGATCATCCCCGACGCCGACGCCGACGCCCTGCGCGAAGCCGGGGTGGCGGCGGTCTACACCCCCAAGGACTGGAACCTCAACCAGATGATGCGCGACATCATCCAGTTGGCGCGCGAGCAGCTGGATGACTCGGGCGCCGCCCGATTAAGCGAGGCCAGACGCCGAGCGGGCGGCAGGTCCGAGGGCGTCGATACGGCCGCGCCCGCTTGACCGGGGACCCACGCGCCGCCTCTGAGGGTGCCCAGCTCGCAGCCCGGCTACGGGACGGGGACCTGAGCGCGGCGCCGGCCGTGCTGAACCTGGTCGAGAGCCGAATTCCCCGCGCTCGGGCGCAGACCCGGGAACTGCTGGCCCGTCTCTCCCCCGCCGAGCTCGGGGCCGAAGCCCCGGGGCACATCGTCGGCGTGACCGGACCGCCCGGGGTCGGCAAGTCTTCGCTGCTCTCCCGTCTGATCGCCGAGTGGCGTGCCCGGGAGCGCTCGGTCGCGGTCCTCGCCGTGGATCCCAGTTCCCGCCGCTCGGGCGGGGCTCTGCTCGGCGATCGCGCCCGAATTCAGCGCGAACCGGGCGACCGCGGTCTGTTTATCCGCTCGACCGCGGCCGGTGAGCGCCTCGGCGGCCTCGCGCCGGCCACGCGCGCCGCCGCGGCCGTGCTGGCGTCCGCCTTCGATGTCGTCGTGATCGAGACGGTGGGCGTCGGCCAGTCCGAGACCGAGGTCGCCGAAGTGGCCGACACGGTCGCGGTCGTCGTCCAGCCCGGCTCCGGCGACGTGCTCCAGTTCCTGAAGTCGGGGATCATGGAGGTGCCCGACCTGCTGGTCGTCACCAAGGCCGACCTCGGCCGACCGGCCACCCGGGCGCTGGCCGATCTGCACGCCGCCCTGCGCTCGCTCGGCTCGGGGGCCACCGAAGTGCTGTCCGTCTCCTCGGTCCCCCCGGCCATCGGGATCGCCGAGCTCGTCGACGCCCTCGATCGTCACCGCGCCGGTCTGGACCTGGAGACCCGCCGGCTGCGCAGCCGCCGCCTGCACGCACTGGCCGATTTCGTGTCCGAGTTCGGTGAGCGGGGACTGCGGGAGCTCGGCGGCCGACGCGAGGCCGAGCGCTGGCTGGAAGACCAGTCACCCGGCGCCGACGTGGCGACACTCGAGCGCGCCCTCGAAGCGCGGGTGGTGTGAGCGTGTCCGGCCTGGGGCACCAGATCAAACTCCCCGGCGAGCCGCTGATCTCCGAAGCGACCGCCCTGCGGCCGTGGCGCGATTCCGATCTCCAGCCTCTCGTGGTCGCCTGCCAGGACCCCGAGATCGTGCGCTGGACCCGAGTTCCGGAGAACTACCGGGAGTCCGACGCCCGCGGGTACCTGATGCAGCGCTACGACATGGCCTTCGCGGGCCTGTCGGCGCCGTTCGCGATCGTCGCGGCGCCCGACGGCGAGCTGTTGGGGTCGATCTCGCTGATGCGCTTCGCCTGGGAGCACGCTCGCGCCGAGGTCGGTTACTGGCTCGCCGCGCCGGGACGCGGGGCCGGGCACGCCACCCGCGCCGTCCGTCTGATCTGTGCCTGGGGCTTTGCCACGCTCGGCCTGGAGCGGATCGATCTGTTGGCCGGGACCGGCAACGCCGCCTCGCAACAGGTGGCGGAGCGCTCTGGCTTCACCCGCGAGGCCGTCCTGCGCTCCTACCTCGCGCACCAGTACGGCCGCCAGGACGTGGTCGCCTACGGGCTGCTGAGGGCCGAGGCCTGCGGCTGAGAGTCACTGCGGCGAGGCCAGGGAGACCAGTCGCCAGCCCCGCTTGGTCTGCACGAGCTGGATCTTCTCCAGCGCCGGCTGCTGACCAGGGGCTCCTGCCAGCACGACCGCGGACGCGGTCGCGCCCTTCACCGTCACCCGCGAGACGGTGATCGTCGGGTTCTGGACGCTGAAAACGAAGATCTTCATCGCCTGCTGGCAGCTCACGCCGGCCGCGGTCAACCGGACGACCAAGCTCGGCGCCAGGACCTGGTCACACAAGACTGCGACGTCTCGCTTGGCGGTGGCCGAAGCGAACTGCTGGATCTTGGCCCGGACGTCGTCCCGGGGGCCGGCGCCACACCCGGCGAGTGCATAGGCAATACCCAGGAGCACCCCCACGCGGGCCGAGCGCATGGCGCAGAGAGTACCCTCTGCAAGATGGAGTCTGAACCACTGCGGGACGGACACGGACGCCTGATTGGCGACCTGCGCGTCTCGGTGACCGACCGCTGCAACTTCCGCTGCCAATACTGCATGCCGGCCGAGGGACTGCCGTGGCTCGAGCGAGCCGAGATCCTCACCTTCGAGGAGATCACCCGCCTGGTCGGTGTAATGGCCGAGATGGGCGTGGTCGACATCCGTCTGACCGGCGGCGAGCCGCTGGTGCGCCGCGACTTCCCCGTGTTGGCGAAAATGCTGACCTCGCTGGAGCCGGTGCGTGAGGTTTCGGTGACGACCAACGGCTTTCTGCTTGAGCGCGACGCCGAGAAGCTGGTCCGGGCGGGGATCGATCGCTTCAACGTGTCGGTGGACTCGCTGCAACGTGACCGCTTCTACGAGCAGACCCGCCGCGACGCGCTGCCCCAGGTCCTGCGCGGGCTGGACAAGCTGGCCAGCTTCCCGGAGGCGCATCCGATCAAGATCAACGCGGTGGCGATCCGGGGCTTCACCGAGGAGGAGTTGCTCCCGTTCGCCGAGCTGGCCCGCCGCACTCCCTACCAGATCCGCTTCATCGAGTTCATGCCGCTGGACGCCGACCGCGCCTGGACTCCTGATCAGGTCCTGACCGGAGCCGAGATCCGCGAGGCGATCAACGCCGTGCATCCGCTCGAAGCCGAGCCCCGAGAGGCCCACGCCACCGCCCGGGTCTACCGGTTCGCTGACGGCCAGGGTCGCATCGGCTTCATCAACCCGGTGTCCGAGCCTTTCTGCGCAGATTGCAACCGGATCCGGCTGACCGCGGACGGACGCCTACGCACCTGCCTGTTCTCGCTCAACGAGACCGACCTGCGTGGTCCGATGCGCGAGGGTGCCGATGACGCCGAGCTCGAAGCCGTCATCCGCGACGCGGTGTGGCGCAAGGAGCTCAAGCACCACGTCGGTGAGCAGGGCTTCATCCAGCCGGGCCGCAGCATGTCGGCCATCGGCGGATAACACCCCGCAATCCGGCATCGGCCGATAACACTCCGCTGCTGTAAGAGGTTGGCAAGCTTTACCGGCCATCATCGGGTGTGCACATGCTGCTGTTGATGCTGTTCGCCCTGGTGGCCGGAGCCGGTACGGCGATTACCCCCTGCGTCCTCCCGGTCGTTCCGGCGCTGCTCTCGGCCAGCGCTCTGGGCGGGCGGCGACGACCGGTCGGGATCGTGCTCGGGCTGGCCCTGACCTTCACGATCGCGATCGTCGCGCTCGCCCAGCTGGTCAAGGGGGTCGGGCTGGCCGGAGGCGCCGCGCGCACGCTGGCGATCGTCGTGCTGGCCGCCTTTGGCGTCGTCCTGCTCGTACCCGGGCTAGCCGAGCGGGTGCAGGCTCCGCTCTCGCGTCTGGGCCGCTTCGGCCCGCGCTCGCGCGGCTCGGGCTTCTGGTCCGGGGTCGGCGTAGGCGGCGCGCTGGGCTTCGTGTGCGCACCGTGCGCCGGCCCGATCCTGGCCGCCGTGACATCGGTGAGCGCGTCCGGGGGCGCCTCGGCGCGGGTGGTCGCGGTCGCGCTCGCTTACGCGGTGGGACTGAGCACGGTGATGCTGCTCTACGGCCTCGGGGGCCGGGCCGTGCTCGACCGGGTCCGGCGCCGCGCACGCGGTCACATCGTCGAACGCACTCTGGGCGTGGTGCTGCTGGCCACGGGCCTGGTGATGGCCACCAACCTCGACGTCCGCTTCGAGGAGGCGCTGGCCAAGGACACGAGCCTGCCGGCGATCTTCGTCGATCCGACCCGGGCGCTCGAGAACGCCGGCGCCGTCCAGAGCCGGCTCGCCTCGCTGCGTCCTCGCTCGCGCTTCGCGGTGCGCCAGGGCCATCAGGCCGCGGCATCGATCCCAGCGGCCCAGGAGGTCGGAGTCTCGATCCCGGGGATCCGGACCCCGTCGCTGGCCAAGCTTGGCGCCGCCCCGGACTTCACCCACACCCAGCGCTGGTTCAACACCCCCGGCGGGCGCCCGCTCAGCCTCACCCGGCTGCGCGGGCGCGTGGTCCTGGTCGACTTCTGGACCTACACGTGTATCAACTGCATCCGGACGCTACCCTTCCTCAAGGGCCTGTATGCGACCTATCACCGCTACGGCCTTCAGATCGTCGGCGTCGAGACGCCCGAGTTCACCTTCGAGCAGGAGGCCGGCAACGTCGCCCAGGCGATCTCCTCCGACGGCCTGCGCTACCCGGTCGTTCAGGACAACGTATACGGAACCTGGAACGCCTACCAGAACCAGTACTGGCCGGCGGAGTACTTGATCGATGCCCAGGGTCAGGTCCGACACGAGCAGTTCGGGGAGGGGAACTACCGCCAAGACGAGGCGGCCGTGCGCCAGCTGCTCTACGAGTCCGGAGCGCGTCGGCTCCCGCCGCCGATGAGCGCCCACGCAATCGTTCCCTCGAGCGGGCTGGGCACTCCCGAGACCTACCTCAACTCCGAGCGGGGCCAGAATCTGGCCCCGCCCATGCAG
>JBOGYN010000102.1:0-1960 GCA_050696855.1 Solirubrobacteraceae bacterium
GTGCTGCCCTGGCCAGCGTCGTCATCCCGGGCCCTGGTCGCGCTACTGACGGTGACCGGGTTCGCGGTGGTGCTCGGCCTGGCAGGCTGTGGCGGCGGCTCGGCCGGCTCCCGCAGGACCGGAGAACCGGCGCCGAAGGCGGCGGGATTCGGACCCCGCGGGCATCCCGGTTATCGCTGGCTTGTGCGCACGGGCGGACCGCCCCCGTCGATCGCGGCGGAGAACCGGCAGCCGGGAACCCACGCCTGGCGGCTGCCCGGCCCCGCGGCCGAAATCGGCGGCCGGGCCCGCGGAGCGGTGACCGGCTACGTGGCCCGGCCTTCGGTGCTGCCGGGGCAGGTCGAGCGAATCTACGCCAGTGCCCCGGGGGCGCGACGGATGAAGATCACCGTGTTCCGGATCGGCTGGTATCACGGTCGTGGGGGGCGCGCGGTGCTGCAGACCGGGTGGTTGCGCGTCGCACCCCAGCCCGGCTGCCGGCACAGCTTCACGTCGGGCCTGACCCGATGTGACTGGCGCCCGACGCTGAGCTTCGTGGTCCCGTCGGCGCTCGCCAGCGGCGTCTACATCGCCAAGCTGAGCACGTCAGCCGCGGCTCGCGACTGCCTGTTCGTGGTCCGCGCCAGGACCACCACCCCGTTGTTGGTCCAGGTTCCGACCGCCACCTACCAGGCCTACAACGCCTGGGGCGGCGACAGCCTGTACCCGGGAGGGGCCTTCCGCGTGGGACTGACAGGCACCAGCCAGGGCACTGCGGTCTCCTATGACCGTCCCTACGACAGCCAGAACGGCGCCGGACAGTTCTTCGCCCGGGACGTCGCCATGGTTCGCTTCCTCGAGCGTTACGGCTACCCGATTTCCTACACGACCAGCGAGTCCGTGGACGCGGACCCGGCCCAGGTGCGACACCACCGGGCCCTGATCGACATCGGCCACTCCGAGTACTGGTCAGTCCGCCAGGAGCGCACCTTCGCGCGGGCACTGCACTCGGGGACGAGCCTGCTCTTCTTCAGTTCCGATCTGCTTGCCGAGCCGGTCCGCTACGTCCGGACCGGCGCGCTGGGAGCAGCAGCGACGGGACCGACGATCGTCGCGCAGGGCGGCCCGGCGGCGGGCCGGGGCGGCGTCGCTCGCGGCGATCGCTTCCGCCGGCGCAGCGCCCGCCTGACCGGCTCGGCCTACCTGGGATGCATTACCCCGCGCCTGCCGGGCTTCGGGCCGCCCGTCTACCACTACTACGGCTGGTCGCCGGCTCCGGCCCTGAAACCGGCCTGGCTGTTTCGCGGGACCGGGATCAGGCGCGGCACGACGATCCGCGGGATCGTGGGCTACGAACTCGACGCCCGCACCTCCGCCAGCCCGCGCGGGACCCGCGTGATCGGGGGGGGCAGCGCCCCGTGCATGAGCGCGGGCCCATTCTCGTCCCGCGACATGGTTCCGGGGGCCGGGGGCAACACCGCCCAGAGCACCTTGTACACGACGCGCTCGGGCGCGATCGTCTTCTCCGCCGGAACCCTGGGCTGGGAGCTCGGCCTCGAACCCGTGCCCAGCGCCTCGCCCGACGCCCCGCGGGCCCCGGAGGGGCGGCTGGTGGCGATCACTCGCAACCTCCTGCGCCACGTTCTCCGGGTCCACTGAGCGGGCACGTGCTCTGGTTGTGCTGGCGCGCGTCCGCGTCGGGGTCCGCGCCCACGCGCACGCCGGCTGGTGCGCAACCTCCGTTCAGGCGGCGTCAAGGCTGAAGCGCACCCGGGTGCCGCGGCCCGACTCAGCCAGCCAGATCTGCCCGCCGTGGGCCTCGACGATCGCTCGTGAGACGGCCAGGCCGAGCCCAGCGCCGTCCCCGGTGCGGGCCGCGTTGGGGCCGGCGCGATAGAAGGCGGTAAAGACGTGCTCACGGTCGGCGTCGGCGATCCCGTCTCCCGTGTCGGCGATCTCGATCTCGATCCCAGACGCGACC
>JBOGYN010000103.1:0-2181 GCA_050696855.1 Solirubrobacteraceae bacterium
CCCAATGCACCGCTGGTACTTCGTCGGGTCCGGAGTAGACCAGTCACTTGAGCTGCGTCGAGCGTCCTGGCGCTGGCCTGAGACCATAGGGTCATGGTGGGTTTTGCCGAGCTTGCTTTCGCGGAAATCGTCGAGCGGGTCGCCGCGGTCGACCCAACCCCAGGGGCAGGACCCAGCCTGGCCTGGACCTGTGCTCTGGCGGCAGCACTGGTGGAGATGGTCAGCGCCGTCTCGCTTGGCCAGCAACCGGCCGATCCGGGGCAATAGAAGAACGCCGCGCTCGGGGCCGCATACCAGACACTGCTCGCCGCCGATGCGACCGGTCGGGCTCGTGGAGGGGTACGTGGAGAAGCCAAGACGGCCGACGCGCTCTACCGGGAAGCTACCCGCCGTCTGATTGCGCTCACCTACGACCATGCCCGCTTCCCGCTCGTCTTCGCCGAGAACGTCAGCTATGGAATGCGGCGCAACCTGCTCGGGCTACGACCGATCGGCAGCACGGTCGCGTTGATCACCATCCTCACTGCAGGCCTCCTGCTCGCGCTCGCCCATGGGCCGTTCGAGCAGCGCGCGGCGCGGTACGGCTCCGGCCTGGGCATCGCCGTCATCGAGCTGGGGTTCTGGCTACTCATCGTGACCAAGGATTGGGTGAAGAGACCGGCGGAGGCGTACGCGGCGCGTCTGATGGAGAGCGTCGAGCTGCTCCGGCAACCGATGGCGTAACGGTCTTCTCGAATGCGCGGGAAGTACTACGGAGTGCCTCGCGAGAATTCGGGGCGCACATCGCGGGCACGTCCAGGAACACCGATTGCGCTCTCCCTCGGAGCGTCTAACCGGCACCAGCCCCCGTACGGCGTCGCGGGGGGCAAACTCATGTAGGAGCAGAACAACCCCGACTACGAGGCGCACACCTGCCTTCGTTGAGCTGCGAGTGTCGGCCATTGCGCGGTCGGGGTGCCCGGAATGCACGGAAGGCGGATTGAGACGACGAGGACATCGTCCTCGACGCGCTGCACCCCCCGTACTCGGACGAGGCGCAAAACCGCCGGCGCGCCGTGTCGGCACCACCTCCGCCGACGGCGGGAAAGCCAGACCGCCTGCTCATGGACACGGGCGAGGTGGCGCACGTCGTAGCTCCTGGTCTTGGTCTCGATCGCGACCGCCACGCCGGTGGGAGCGATCGCCACAGAGTCGATGTCTCCCCGGCCCTGCCAGGGCAGAGAGTGCCGCAGCCGCCAGCCGTCCGCCTGCAGGTGGGCGAGCGTGCGCTGGACCTCGTCCACCGAGCGAGCGCCGACTCGACTACGACGAGCGAGCGAAAGCCAGTGCCGAGCGTAGACGCCCAGCCCAACGGCCGTGAGGAGCAGCAGCCCGCCGAGCGCCCGCGCTCCTGCACTCGCGCCCACGAGTCCGAGCAGCGCCGCGACGGCGCTGGCCAGGGCCGCCGTGCCGGCGTGAGAGAGCCGGCGATACTGCTGGCGGCGCGCATAGTTCACGCCGTGGCCGCCTCGAGCTCAGGACGACGACTGAACGAGCTCTCAACCTCAGCGAACTCTTCCATCGCTCGATCCTGCCACCGGCACCAGACGGTCCCAACCGGGCCAACATCGGTCCGAGCCACGACCCTTTTCTGTGCGCCCCTGGGCGACGTCGTTTCTTGACAGCCTGCCCCCAATCCTGCCCCCAAACGCCGTTTTCGCTCCCTCAAAAATGCTCTTTTGCAGGGAGAAAGCTAGTAGCGCTACCGGGATTCGAAGCCGCCCTCGGGAGAATGAGTCAGCCCTGATTTACCTGCAAATCGATGGATTCGGGGCTCGGGGTCAACCGCTCTCAGGGGGCCTATAACCGCCCTCGATCGGCGTCGACTGTGGCGCAACTGTGGCGCGGCAAGCTTCCCGCGATCGTGACCGCTCATGTCCGCGGGCTGGAGCGTCGAGCCGAGCCGGCCGCGTCGAACCATGACCCCTTCGCTCCGCGAGCAGCAACGTGTCTGCGCCAGGCGCGTGATCGCGATCGTGGCGTTGCGCTCGCCCGGCGCCGGACGACCGGCCACCGGTCCGTCGCCAACGCGATTACGAGCTGGCCGGCGTCCGAACGAGCGAAGCGCTCGTCAGTGGCGACGTCCCTGTCGCCGGTCGGCCCGTCACGAGCTGTACGAAGCGCAGAATCCGACCGAGGGGG
>JBOGYN010000104.1:0-3300 GCA_050696855.1 Solirubrobacteraceae bacterium
CCTCGGCATCGTGCGCCCGACTCAGAGACCAGCAGGCTTGAGTCGATGGTCGATCAAGCGAGACGGGGGATGACGTCGTCACGGAATCGGAGCAGCTGGTCGACATCGGTCTCGACGATGAGCAGGACGTAGGTCACGCCAGCGTCCTGGAGCGAAGCGAGACCATCGGCGATCTGGACGGGCGTCCCGTATAGAGCATGGGCGTCGGCCGCGCCGGGATGCTGGTAGGCAAGCACGTGAGACCCGCTTGCGGGGCGGTCGGGATCGCGAGCCACGCCGAGGATCCGTTCGGTGCCAGCCGCGAGCCGCCGTCGCGCAGCCGCGTTCTCTGACTCGCTGTCGGCGACGTGGACGTGGCGGGCCACGGCAACGTTCATCGCGTCGAAGGGGTGGGCGACGAGATGGTCGCGGTAGGTAGCGATGCGATCGGCGATCCGGGCGGGCGAGGCGTACTGATCCAGGATCAGGTTGTGCCCGGCCGCCGCCGCCCGGGTCACCGACGACTCGCTTCCCGCCGCCACCCACAACGGCGGGTGGGGCGACTGAGGAGGTTGTCCGGATTCTCGTAGAACTTTGAACGGCGGTCCTCCCGTCCCGTCCGCTCCGGTTGGGAGCGTTCGGGGCGTCAACCAGGGTCCGAGAGGACAGGAGGAACCGCCATGAAGAAGGTATCCGACCCCCAGGTCGGCACCGGCCGAGACGCCGCGGAGATGGGGCTGCCTGCGGAGATTGAGGAGGCGCTGGGTGAGCTGGTCGGCTCGGCGAGGGAAGGTCTGTTGGCGCTGAGCGTCGGCGCCGGGCTGTCGCTGGTCAGCCGGCTGATGGAGCTCGAGGTCGAGCTGCTGGCCGGTCCGAAGGGACGGCATGACACTGACAGGACAGCCAAGCGTCACGGGTACGAGGATGGGTCGGTGACACTCGGCGGACGTCGAGTGCCTGTCCGCCGTCCGCGGGTGCGCAGCGCGGATGACGGGCGTGAGCTGACACTCTCGACCTATGAGTACTTCGCGTCGCGCGATCCGCTCACCCGGGCGGTGCTGGACCGGATGCTCGCCGGCGTGTCCACGCGCCGGTTCGCCGCGGTCGGCGAACCGGTCGGCAAGGAGGTGGCGCGGGAGGCGAGCGCCACGTCGCGCTCGACCGTGTCAGAGCTGTTCGTCGCCTCGACCCGGACCGCGCTGGCCGAGCTGATGGCCCGCCGGCTGGAGGACGTGCGCCTGGCAGTGATGATGCTCGACGGGATGGACATCGGCGAGCGGACCCACGTCGTCGCGCTCGGCGTCAGCACCGACGGCGTGAAGATACCGCTCGGGCTGTGGGAGGGCTCCACCGAGAACGCGACGGTGGCGCGCGAGCTGCTCGCCGATCTGGTCGAGCGCGGCCTGGACCCCGAGCAGGCGGTCCTGTTCGTGATCGACGGCGCCAAGGCCATCCGCCGCGCGATCCGCGACGTGTTCGGCGAGCGGGCGCTGGTGCACCGCTGCCACCGTCACAAGGAGCGCAACGTCTGCGACCAACTGCCCGACGGTGAGCGTGACCGGATCCGCGGGCGGATCAGGGCAGCCTGGGCGCTGGCCGACCACCGCCAGGCCCGCGACCGGCTCGGGCGCCTGGCGGCCGAGCTTGAGCGCTCCTGGCCCGACGCGGCACGCTCACTACGCGAAGGCCTCGAGGAGACACTGACACTCATGCGGCTGGGCATCACCGGCCAGCTCGCCAAGACACTGTCATCCACCAACCCGTGCGAGTCGATGATCGAGATCGTCCGACGCACCCAGCGCAACGTCAAGCGCTGGCGCCACGGTGACATGCGCAAGCGCTGGACCGCAGCCGGCATGCTCGAAGCCGAGCGGCAGTTCCGCCGGATCATCGGCTACCGCGACCTCGCGACGCTGGTCATCGCGATCGAGCGGCACGCTCTCCTCGCTGCCAGTGACGCGCCCGCCAGCGCACCCGTCGCCGAGCGCCAACCCGCCGGCACCAGGAAGGAGGTGACCAGTGCGCCCGCAGTATAGTTAGTTACACGCTGCACAAAGTCTGGACGGATCGCCAGTCAAATTCCACGACGATCCGGACATCCTCTTGCAAGCAGCGGCGATGCCGATGCTCCCTGCGCCGTTCCTGTCTCCGTAGGTGACCATTCCCCGTCCTCGATGACTCCTGCCCTGAGCCATTTCTGGATCAGCCGCAGGACCCTCGGGTCCGCGATCCGGTGCTCGAGAAACTTCTGCAGCCAGGCCTGGTCAAGGCCGGTGAAGGAAGACACGACACAAGACCCACCTCGATGGCTTCCCGCCGACGGTGCGGATCCTCCGGCGCTCTCATGCCTGGGAGGGCCGGCCGCTTGAGTTGAGGGGCTGGATGCGCCGCCGGCGCCGGCTGGAGCTGATCGTGGTGTTGCCGGACGGCAGCACCCTGCTGGTTCCGGCCGCGTGGACAGATCTTCAGGCGCCGGCCGCCGAGCCGGCCGAGGCGGGCACGCTGGCCGCGCTTGATGATCTGCTCGCGGCCCGGCGGGTGCTGGATCCGTTGCTGGGCCGTGTCGTCCTGGCCGAGCGCGATCATCCGCGGGCAGCGACCAGGAGGACAGATCGTGCAGCTGCGACTCGAACTGGCGGAGAGCTCGGCCCCGGCGGTGGCGCTGTGGGAGCTGGTCGGCGAGCCCCAGCGCCAGAGCGCGATGACGCTGCTGGCGGTGTTAATCGCGCAGACAGTCGCGCCCGGGGCGGTCGGCGATGAGCGAGTATCGCTGGGAGACGCGGGCGCTGGTGAAGGACGGGATGACTGAGGGCCTGGTCGGCGGCGGGACGCTGCAGCTGGTCACCGTCTGCCTGTCCGACGACGGGGCCGGGGAGATCAGCGACGAGCACGGCCGGTCGGTCGCGCCGGCGCCGGCGGTGGTCTCGCATCTACGCCCAAGCGAGGCACGCGCGCTCGCGTTCGAGCTGCTCGAGCTCGCGGAGCTTGCCGACAGGCGCTCGGTGAGGCAGCTGTGAGCGAGCGCTCGAAGCTGTCCTCCTCGCATCTGCGTCGCCAAGCGTTCGTGTATCTGCGCCAGTCCTCCCAAGCGCAGCTTGAGCGCAACGTCGAGTCCACCGCTCGGCAATATGCGCTGGTGGAGCGCGCGATCGAGCTCGGGTTCACGCGCGAGCAGATCGTGGTGATCGACGAGGATCTCGGGATCTCCGGCTCGGGCATGTCGGAGCGCTCCGGGTTCGCGCGCCTGGCGGCCGAGGTCGCGCTCGGTCACGCCGGGCTGGTGCTCGGACTGGAGGTCTCCCGGCTGGCGCGCAACAACGT
>JBOGYN010000105.1:0-25553 GCA_050696855.1 Solirubrobacteraceae bacterium
GTGATGGGCAGCTGCGTCTACCACGTCGGACGCCGCGGCCCCATGCGCACGATCTCCCAGACCGGCCGCAACGTCGAGCTGCCGAACTTCACCCAGGCCCTGTACGAAGCGCGCGAGCTGGCCATGCAGCGGATGCAGACCGAGGCGCAGGGGCTCGGCGCCGAGGGCATCGTCGGCGTCTCGCTGTCGGAGAAGAGCCACGGCTGGGGCAGCCACGTGATCGAGTTCTTTGCGCTCGGCACGGCGATCGTCTCGACCGATTCCGCAGCGACGATCGAGCCACCGATCACGGTGCTCGATCTCAACGATCGTTAGGCGGTGTCTTCAGGCCGGGACGCTGGACAGGCGGTCGTGCACGAAGCGAACGACCATCGCTCCCTCTCCGACCGCGGTCGCGCACCGCTTGATCGAGCCTGATCGGACATCGCCGGCGGCGTAGATGCCGGGCACGCTGGTCTCGAGCAGGTGCTCGGCGCCGGCCGCGGGGCCGGTCAGGACAAAGCCCTTGTCGTCGCGCGCGACCACGTCGCCCACCCAGTCGGTGCACGGCGCCGCGCCGAGGAACAGAAACAGGAAGGAGAACGGCAACCGCTCGCCGTCGCGCAGCGTGACCGCCTCGAGCTGCCCGGCGGCGCCGTGCAGCTCGGCCACCTCGCTGCGGTCCCGCACCGCAACCCCGTAGCGATCGAGCTCGACCAGGAGATAGTCGGACATCGTCTCGCGGAGGTCGGCCCGGCGGTGCAGCAGCGTCACCAGTGCGCCACCGCGCGCGAGCCACACTGCCGCCTGGGCCGCTGAGTTACCGCCCCCGATCACACCGACCCGGGTGGCGCCGCACCGCTGCGCCTCGGGGGGGCCGGCGGCATAGAAGACGCTGATGCCCTCGTAGGCGTCGAGGTCGGCCACCGGCAACCGTCGGTATTTGGCGCCGGTGGCGAGCACGACGGCGCGCGCGGACACCTCGCGGTCGCCTTCCAAGCGCACGATATGGCGGTCTGACCTCGGTTCCAGCTCCAGGGCCCGGTACGGGGTCGCGGTGCGGGCGCTGAACTTGCGGGCTTGGGTCACCGCGCGGCTGGTCAGCTCGGAGCCGCTGATCCCGGCCGGGAAGCCGAGATAGTTCTCGATCCGTCGCGACGTGCCCGCCTGCCCGCCCAGGGCCGTGCTCTCCACCACGAGCGTGTTCAGGCCCTCCGACGCTCCGTATACCGCCGCGCCCAGGCCGGCCGGACCGCCTCCGATCACGACCAGATCGACCTCCTCACGGCGGGCGAGCTCGAGCCCGATCCCGAGGGCGCGCGAGACCTCGCCGCCCGACGGGTTGAGCAGGTCGATCCCGCCGGGCAATCGCACGAGCGGAACCTGGCCGGGACCAAGCCGATCGATCTCCGCCGCCATCGCCGGATTATCAGCGTCCTCGGGGTCGTGCCAGACGTAGGGCAGGCGGTTGCGCCGGGCAAACTCGATGATCCGCCGGGTCGGCTCCGAGGACCGGGGCCCGACGATCTCAAGCCCGACCCCCTGCTGCTGGAGCGCCTCGCGGCGTGCTGTGAAGGCGGAGAGCAGCAGATCCGAGAGCGGTCCGTCGTCGAACAGCACGGGACGCAATTCTTCGCGGTCGACCGCGAGATAGCGCATGGGTTGGGTGACGACCGCGGTCAGGTACACGGTCTGGCCCGTCAGCAGGTTTATCTCCCCCAAGAAGCCCGACGGCCCGTGTCGGGTGATCTCGCGCCCGTTGGCGTCGAGAATGGCCGCCTCGCCCGAGAGGATGGCGATCAGGGGATAGCGCGCATCACCGATTCGGAACAGGAAATCGCCGACTTCGGCCGTGCGCTCCTCGCCATGAGAGGCGAGCGTGGCAAGCTGCGACTCTGAGAGAATGGGGCGCGCGGGGCTCGCCATCTGACAAGCCTAACCCCAGCTGATCGCCGATCAGCGGCCGTGGCAGCTGCGAGCCCCTCAGCGGCCGAGGCGGCTCAGCCCAGCAGGGGCAGCGAACGGCTGGTCAGCGCGCCGGCCCCGACTTCGAATTCGCGCGGCAACGACGCGGAAGGCGTGGTGAGGACGACGGCGGTCGGCTCACACACGGTGGCCATGGCACCGGGGCCGGTCTGCTCGACGGCCAGGAGAACCGTGCCCGACTCGGCGGCGACTTCGCGCGCCCGGGCGATGGTGGGGCTGATCTGGTCCTCCTCGACACCGCAGGCCTCCAGGAAGCGGGCGCCCTGGCCGGCTTCGAGCTGGTTGAGATCGGCCTCGAGCTGCTCGATGCGATGCTCGGAAAGGGTCGTGCCGGCGGCGGCTGTGATCACGCAGGCCGCCATGTCATCGCGCACGGTTGGAGCCTGCTCCTGCACGGCCTCGAGCAGCCGGCTGGCCGACGGCGTGCGGCCGGTGCGGGTGAAGAGCTCGGCCAGACCGTCGCGGCCCAGCAGCTCATCCCCGACTCGGGCCTCGATCACTCCGTCGCTGAAGAAGCAGGCCTGCGCGCCCGCTGAGAAGGGCACGGTGGTCTGGCGCCGGCCGGTCGCCGTTCCCCAGCCCAGCGCGGGGGAGGCACTGGCGGTGAGCGGCGGGCGGGCCCCGGGACCGGCCAGCAGCGGCGGTGGGTGGCCGGCACTGGCGTAGGTCAGGGTGGCCGAGTCCGGGTCGTAGACCGCGATCGCGACGGTGGTGAAGAGGCCGTCTCCCTCCACTCCGAGCACGCGGCCGGCGAGCTTGAGCGAGGCGCGCGGATCCAGCCCCGTCTCGACGTAGGCGCGCAGCGTGTAGCGCATGTGGGCGGCTCGGGCCAGGGCGTGGCGGCCGTGCCCAGAGACATCGCCGAGGATGAACGCCACGCGACCGCCGTCGAGCGTGAAGGCGTCATAGAAGTCTCCGCCCGCCGCGGGTCCATCGGCGGGTCGATAGGCCACCGAGACGTCCAAGCGGCCGAGACGCGAAGGGATCGCGGGGACGAGGGCCGCCTGCATCGCCTCGAGGTCGGCGGTGAGCTGATGACTCTGAGACTCGAGGCGGCGCGCCCGGCGCGAGCTCACAAAGGCCCGGAGGGCCAGCCACGCGCAGACTAGGAGCAGGCCGAGGATGATCGGTTTGCTCCAGTCGGGCACCGGGAGCGGGAGGAGGTTGCCGATCAGGCCGGGGATGGGGGACAGGACGGACCCGGGTTGCCCGATACTCCGATGCGAGCCCAACGAGGCATGGCGGGCGCGGGAGGCCGGGGTGCCGGCAGCGATTGCGGCCGCGCTGAAAGGCGACCCTCCGCGCACGGCGACACCCGCCAGAAGCGTCACGGTCCCGCCGGGACCCGTCGCTCTGCCGTTCGCGGTCCCTGGCGACCCAGCCGCGCGGGACCCCGGTTGAGCGTTGACCGTGCGGGGCGCTGGGGCGCCGCGGCGAGGCGCGGGGGTCGGGGTGCCGGGCGTGGTGCCCGTGGGCGTGGTGCCCGTGGGCGTGGTGCTGACTGGGGTGACCGGGGGAGTGACAGTGCCGCCCGGCGGGGTCGGGATCGCAACCGGCGGGGTGGGGATCGCAACCGGCGGGGGGGTGGGCTTGCCTGGACTCGAAACGGGAACGCTGACCGGCTTGGGCGCGCGCGTGGTGGGGTGAGTGACGGTCGGGCTGGGGTGGATGGTGGGAAGCTTGGGGGTGGCGATCTTCTGACCTTGCTGGGCGCCGCCGGACGGACTGCCGGAGCGCGAAGGCGGACCCGTCGTGGGGACCGAGCGGCTGGGCTGCGGGGCAGGCGCCGGGGCCGGAGTGGGGACGGATACGGGGGTCGACGGGGGCGTCGGAGTCGAGCCACCGCGGCCCGAAGGTGGGGCCGGCACGGGGGTCGGCGTAGGCACCGACACGCTGGGCGAGGGACCGGGGGGTGGGCCACCGCGCGAGCCACCCGCCTGGGCAGAGGAGACCAGCACGAGGCTCATCAGCACCGCGCTGACCACGCCGGAGAGGCCGCGTCGCCCGCGGAGGCGGTCGCCACCACTACGCATCGGCGGTCACCGCCTCCGGTGTCCGGCGCTTGCGCAGGCGCACGACCGTCGCCTCGGCCTCGACCGAAAGCTCGAGCTCGTCCACCAGGGCCGACATGAGGTCAAAGCCGCGGCCGCTCTCTGCGAATTCGGGGTCGGCGGGCTCGGTCGGGGTCACGAACGGTCCGGAGTCACACACCGTGCAGATGAGCTCGTCGCCGTCGGCGTCCAGCCGCAGGCCGATCGTCCCCTGCCCGTCGGCGCGACCATGCCTGATCGCGTTCGTCACGGCTTCGTTCACCGCGAAGACGAACTCATAACAGTGTTTGGCGGCCAGTCCGAACTGATCGCCGACCTCGGCCACCCGCTCGCGGGCGTGCTTGAGCTCTGAAGGACGGGCGCGGAGCCGAAGGACGAGCAGGCCGTCGCCCTCCGACACCTGCTCACGCGCTGTGCGCGAGATCGGCGAGCGCATCTTCATGCGAGCTGTGCAGCGGGATCACGTTCTGGAGACCCACGGTCTCGAAGATGTTGCGGACGTTCTCGTTGTCGCACACCACCGCGAGCGATCCGCCCTGGTCTGAGAGGCGCCTGAGCGCCCCGACGAGGACTCCGATCGCGGTGGAGTCGACGAATCCCGCGGCCGAGAGATCGATGACGACCTGGCGGTCGCCGGCTTCGATCCGGCTGGTGATCCGTCGCTTGAGTTGGGGGGCCACGCCGAAATCGACGTCACCTGCCACACGGAATACGCGGACGCCGCCTTCGGCTACGTCCTCGGTGATCTCAAAATCGGCCATGCAACCTCCCTACATGGTTCGCGCCAGTCTTCGCGCTGTTCGCAGACACTTTGCACTGTATCCGTGGATGTTCGGCTTGCGCGACGCAAAGCTCGATTGAACCTGCCTTCATTTTGGACGCATGTTCGACCCGCGAAAGCACGCCCAGCCGCCGCGACTCCCCTAGACGATAAAGCGTGGGGCTTTAGGCCGGGTCGGACTCCAGTTCGCGCTCCCACCAGTCGACCGTATCGGCCATCGTCTGGCGCAGTGGGATAACGGGCTCCCAGCCGGTCGCGGCGGTCAGGCGGGTATGGTCGCCGCGCAGGTCCATCACCTCGTGGGCGCGTACGCGGCCAGGATCGACTTCGTGGGAGAGCTCGACCGGCGCGATCACCTCGGCCAGCATCCGGACCTGATCGGCGGCCGACAGCGAGTGTCCTGAGCAGACGTTGTAGACCCCGGCCGGGGCCTGCTCGGCCAGGCGGCGGTAGGCACCGACGATGTCGCGCACATCGGTGAAATCACGCCGCGTGTCCGGGTTGCCGGTCACGATGCGGAGCTTCTTGACCCCGGCGCGGCGGCCCTCGGCGCCCTGCCGGGCCAGCGAGGAGAGCAGGAAGATCGGACGCTGGCCCGGGCCCGAGTGGCTGAACGGGCGGGCGCGCACGATGTCCAGCTCATAGGAGACGGCGTAGACCTGGGCCAGCATCTCGGCCCCCGCTTTGGAAACCGCGTACGGGTTGGCCGGATGCACCGGGGCCGACTCGCGCAGCGGAAGCTCGTCGGGGATCCCGTAGACCTCACATGTGCTGATCCAGATCACGCGGGCGTCCGGCGCCTCCCGGCGCACCGCCTCGAGCACGTTGACCGCGGTGGCGTTGTTCTCGCTCAGCGTCTGGGCGGGGGCCTCCCACGATCGTCCGACTGAGCTCAGCGCGGCCAGGTGGTAGACGACCTCCGGTGCCGCGGCGGCGAACGCCGACTGCACCGCGGCGCCGTCGCGCAAGTCGACGGCCACCCGGGAGGCGGAATCGGCGCCGGCTCCGGCCCCCGAGGCCGCGCTCCCGCGGCGCGAGAGGGCCACCACGTCGTCACCCGCGTCCGCGCACGCGCGCGTCAACCACGAGCCGGCAAATCCCGACGCACCGGTGATCAGCGCCCGCACCGGCACCTAACTGTGCGGACGCCCACGCGAAGGGTCAGGGAGCGGGCTGTACGGATACGGCGTGCTCAAGCGACCCGTGGCCGTTGCTCGAGTAATCGGCCTGCACCTCGGGCGGAACCGGCTCGGGCTCGGCGTTGACGCGTCGCTCGAGCTCGCCGAGCACCAGTCCGAACAGGAGGTGGCGCCAGAACGCCTGCAGGAAGGCCGGCCGGTTGCCGGTCAGGTTCGGCAGGTCCTTGCGCGCGGGATGAAAGCGGTCACTCAAGCGTCCCATCGGCCACAGCCCGAAATGCTCGGCCAGCGCCACCACCGGTCCGCGCAACACCGGGGGGATCGGCATCACCGGGGCAAGGTTGGCGTAGACGGCGCCGAACACGGCCCCGTTGCCCGCGTGCATAGCCAGGCCGATCGGGTACCAGCCGTCCCCGCGCCTGACGAGCTTGCCGAGCAACTCGACGTCGTCGTAATCGCTGCCGGAGGCCAGCTTGTCCAGCGGTTGCTGGAACGCCCAGACACCGGCGGCGACCGCGCCGCAGGCGGCACCTCTCAGGGTGCGAGTGCGATCGAGACCGGGGCTCAAGATCTTCGACACTGTAACGGGCGGCGCCCGCACGGGTACGCCAATGTGCGATGGATCACGATCGCCTCCATAAACGCGCCCGAGAACAGGGCGCCAACCCGATCATCTACTGGTTCGTCCGGCTCACCTTCCAGCCGTTCTTCCGGGTCTACTTCCGGATGACGCGGGTCGGCCTCGAGCATGTCCCCAAGCGCGGGCCGGTGATCATTGCCGCCAACCACCGCAGCTTCCTGGATCCGTTCGTGATCGCCTGCATGGCCCGCCGCCCGATGTACTACGTGGCCAAGAAGGAGCTCTTTCGCCGGTCCTGGCAGGGCTGGATCCTCAACGCGCTCGGCGCCTTCCCGGTCGACCGCGGCGCCAGCGACACCGACATGATCGACACCGCCAAGGCGATCCTGGCCCGCGGCGACATCGTGCTGATCTTCCCCGAGGGCACCCGCATACGCCCTGGGGCGCTGGGCAAGCCCAAGCGCGGGGTCGGCCGGCTCGCCCTGGAGACCGGCGTCCCCGTGGTCCCGATGGCCGTGCTCGGCACCGAGGCGATCCGCCGCGGCTGGCGGATCCGGCCCCACAAGGTGCGCCTGCGCGCCGGGCGCCCGCTGCGCTTCCCGGTCGTCGAGGACCCATCCAAGGCGCTGGCCGCCGCGGTCACCGATCGGATCTGGCCGTGCGTGATGCTCCAGTGGGAGTGGCTCGGGGGCTTGGCGCCCGTCCGCCGCGTGGCCGTGATCGGCGCCGGCGCCTGGGGGACGAGCTTGGCGGTAACCCTGGCCCGCGCCGGGCACGAGGTCGACCTCGGCTGCCGCACCCACGAGCAGGCCATCGAGCTTCAGACCACGCGCGAGAACGAGCGCTATCTGCCGAGGGTCACGCTCCCCGAGAGCATCCGCGTGCTGCGGGCGGCCGAGCTCGAGCCAGAAGGCCACGACATCGTCTGCCTGGCCGTGCCCGCCAAGGCCCTGCCGGGCGTGCTCGCCGCCCACGGCGGGCGCATCTCCAGCCGGATCGGCGTCGTCGTCGTCTCCAAGGGCCTGGTCCCGCCGCTGGGCACGCTGCCCGCGGCCTTCACGGCCGAGCGCTGCAACGCGCGCGCGGTCGCAGTCCTGGGCGGGCCGTCGCACGCCGCCGCGGTGCTCGAGCACGGGGCTTCGGTCGTGCTGGCCTCGCTGGACAAGGGCTTTGCCCGCCAGCTCGCGGACGCGCTCGCCGCCGCCCAGCTCGACGTCACGATCACCACCGACGTGACCGGAGTCGAGCTCGCCGGCTGCGCCAAGAACGCTGCCGCCCTCGCCGCCGCGGCGGCCGCCGCCGCGGGGCCCAACGTGGCTGGGGCCGCGGCCGGCAAGGTGTTCGCCGAGATCGACGCGCTGGCCCGCTCCCGGGGCGGCCATCCCGAGACGTTCGCCGGTCTGGCTGGTGCCGGGGACCTGGTGGCGACCGTCGTGGCCAGCGAGTCGCGCAACCGGCGCGCCGGCGAGCTGCTCGCGCAGGGGATGCCCTCGAGTGAGATCGGCGCCTATCTCGGCCACGCCGCCGAAGGCCTTGACTCGGTGCCGCTGCTCGCCGAGGCGGCCCGCGAGGCGCGGCTCGACACCCCGGCCCTGGACAGCCTCGCCGCCCTGGTCTCGGGTGAGATCGAGCCCGAGCGCTGGGCAGCCACGGTCACCGAGCCGGTGCGTCGCCGGCGCCGCGCCCCTGTTCGCGCGGCCTGACGGGAGGTAGATTGACCGTGCCGTGGTCGACGACATACCCAAGAACAAGTCCGAGCTCGACGCCCGTTTCTCCGAGCTCTACCGCCAGCACCTGCGCGACGTCTACTCCTACAGCTACTACCGCGTCGGCAACCATCATGACGCCGAGGACCTCACCGAGCAGACCTTCCTCCAGGCCTACCGGCATTTCGAGCGCGCGCTGCGTGAGTCCAACGGGCGGCCGCTGCGGCCGTGGCTCATCCGGATCGCCCACAATCTGGCCGCCAACTTCTATCGCGACCGCTCGCGCAAGCCGGTCTCGACGCTCGAGGACGCCGGCGTCATCTCCGAGCCCCACACGACCGAGTCGCTGGTCGAGACCCGCGAGGAGCTCAAGGACATCCTCGAGGGCGTCTCTCGGCTTCCCGACGACCGCCGGGAGGCGCTGATCATGCGTTTCGCCCTGGGCATGGACAACCGCGAGATCGCCCGCGCCCTCGGGCGCACCGACGGCGCCACCAAGGTCCTCCTGCATCGCGCGATCCGCCAGCTCGAGACGATGGTGAGCACCGGCGCCGAGGCGGGCTCGTGAGTGCGGGCGTGCACGACTTCGAGGCCCTGCTGCGCGAGGCGCTGGCGCCGGTCGACCCTCCCGAGGACCTGCTGGCCCGGCTGGAGGTCCGGCTGGTCAACCTGACCGAGCTCGCCCAGGACGAGTTCGAGGCCTGGGAGCTCTCGGCGATGCGCGATCCCCGCAACTGGGCCCGCCCGGCCGCCGCGGCCGTGCTCGGCGCCGGGGCCGGGACGGCGCTGGTCGTCCTGCGGGTGCGCTCGCGTCACCGGACGCGCCGCCAGCAGTCGGGCAGCCTGTTCGAGCTCGCCGAGCGCACGATCCAGGACTTCGCCGAGGAAGCTCGACGGGTACTCCCCGATCGCTGAGTGACGCACGAGACGTTTAGCGCCGAGACCGGTGGCGAAACGCTCCGGGGCTGGGTGCGCGGCGAGGGCACGCCGGTCCTGCTGTTGCACGGCGGACCCGGCCTCAGCTTCGGCTACCTCGAGCAGATCGCCGCTGACATCGGCACCGCGGGGTTCCGAGTCGCAGCCTTCCAGCAGCGCGGCCTCGAGCCGTCCACTCTGAGCGGGCCGTTCACGATCGATCAGGCGATCGGCGATGTGGTCGCCGTGCTGGATGCCCTGGGCTGGAAGCGGGCGCTGCTGGTCGGGCACTCGTGGGGCGGAAGCCTGGTTCTGTTCGTGGCCGGCGCCCGGCCCGAGCGGATGTCGGGCGGCCTGGCGATCGATCCGATCGGCTTGATCGGCGACGGCGGGATCGCGTCTTTCGCGGCCGAGATGGCCGCTCGCCTGTCTCCCGGGCGGGCGGCTCGGGTGCGTGAGATTGACCGGCTCGAGGCCGAGAGCCGGGCGAGCGCCGAACGCTCGCTCGAGGGTCTGAGCCTCTACTGGTCCGCCTACTTCGCCGACCCCGCCGCGGCGCCGAAGATGCCGGAGATGAGGCTGTGCACCGAGGCAAATCAGTCCCTGATCGGCGAGCTGGCGCTGCGGTCACCCGCGGCCGCCTCCCGACTCGCGGACAACACCGTGCCGCTGACGCTGCTGGCCGGGGCCTCGAGCCCGATCCCGTGGGGTCAGGCCTGCCAGGCGACGGCCAACGTGTGCGCCTGCGCCACCGTCACCGTGGTCCAGGGCGCCGGCCACTTCCCGTGGCATGAGGCTCCCGGCTGCGTGCGGGCCGCTCTGCTCGAGCTACACGGGCGGGCGGCCTCAGCCCGCTGATACCGTCAATCGCGCCGATGCCCGTCTGCTACCGCCACTCCTCACGCGAGACGGGCGTCTCGTGCTCGTCCTGTGGGCGCCCGATCTGCCCCGACTGCATGACCCCGACTTCGGTCGGGATGCGCTGCCCGGAGTGCGCGCGCGACCGCACGAAGGTCAAGACGATCCGCTCGCGCCCCACGGTCCCGAGCGTCACCCAGGCGCTGATCGGCCTCAACGTGCTCGTGTTCGTGGCCGAGACCGCGACCGGCGCCCCGCTCGGGGGTGGCGGCGGGGGCAGCGTCTGGAACCACGGTGCCCTGTTCGGGCCCGCGCTGACCGGCTCCAACCCGTTCCCGTTCTACACCGGCACGCACGAGTACTGGCGCCTGCTGACCGCGGGCTTCCTGCACGACGGGCTGCTGCACATTCTCTTCAACATGGTCTTCCTGTACTTCATGGGGATGATGCTCGAACCGGCCATCGGGCGGGTCAACTTCGCGGTTATCTACTTCGTCTCGCTGCTCGCCGGATCCTTCGGCGCCCTGCTGTTCCAGCCCGACTCGCCGACGATCGGCGCCTCGGGCGCGTGCTTCGGCGTGCTCGGGGCGCTGATCGTGGTCGCCTATTACCGCGGCATCTCGATCTGGCAGAGCGGCCTCGGACTGACGCTGGTCATCAACATCGTCTTCTCGCTCAGCATCGCCGGAATCTCGATCGGCGGCCACCTCGGCGGGGTGGTCGGGGGCGCGATCTGCGCCTTCCTGCTGGTCCAGATCGGCGAGCGCCGGCGGATGCCGGCGGCCGCGATCGCGGGTTGCCTCGTGGTGGCGGCGATCAGCGCGGTGGCGGCCATCGCGGTCGCCGGGGGTCACGGCCTGGCCCCGGGTGGGGTCGGCTTCGGCAGCTGAACGGCCCGCGGTCCCAGGACCGCGTCGTAGAGCGAAGCGATTTTTTCTGTTTGCCGAGCCGACGCGAACCGGCCGCGCACATCGGCCGCGGCTTGGGAACCCAGCCGTCGTCGCTCCTGCTCGTCGTCCAGCAGCTCGGCGCACACTTCGGCCAGGGCCTGCGGGTCGCCGGGCGCGACCAGCCGGCCGGTCTCGCCGTCGCGGATGATCTCGGGCAGTCCGCCGTGGGCGCTGGCCACAACCGCGCACCCGGCGGCGGCGGCCTCGATCGCCGCGCCCGGCAGCGGATCGGGCAGGGTGGAGGGAACGGCGACGAGGTCGGCGGCGCCGTAGACGTTGTCGACGTCGTCGCGAAAGCCCGCCAGCACCAGCCGGTTGGCCACGCCGAGCTGTGCGGCCAGGGCGACGATCCGGTCGCGGCGCGCCTCGGCTCCGGGCCATGGGGCGCCGGCCAGCAGCGCGACCGCCCCCCGCTCGCGCAGCGCGGGCTCGGCCAGCGCTCGCACCAGCACGTCCTGTCCCTTCCAGTCCGAGATCCGGCCGAGCACGGCGATCACCGGCGCCTCGGGGGGCAGTCCCAGCGTCTCACGGGCCGGTGCGCGGGGGGCCCGGCGGGCGTCCACCGCCAGCCCGTCGGGGATCACGGTCGCGCGCGGCGAGCCGCCGAACTGGGCGGCGGTGGCCCGCGAGACGCACGGCAGGGCGCGCGCGGTCAGCAGCAGGCGCCGGTAGGCCGGCCACCAGGACGGAAAGCGGCTATAGATCTCCCGCACGTGCCAGACGTGGGGGACCCGCGCCAGCGCCGCCGCGGCGGCTCCCCCGAGGACGACCGAGGTGTTGGAGTGCACCAGGCCCACGCCCCGGCGACGGATCAGCGCGCTCAGCGCGGCGCCGTCACGGGTCAGCGCGGGCACCAGCGAGGCCAGTCCCCGGGGGTGGGCCAGCTCGCGCCGCACGACGCTCAGGGGCCGGATCAGGACCTCGATGCCGGCGGCGCGCAGATCCTCGGCCAGGCCCCCGGGGCCCGGGAGCACGACGATCGGCACGTACCGATCGGGGTCCAGGCCGCCGGCGATCAGGGCGAGCTGGCGGTCGGCGCCGTAGCGACCGCTCGAGGAGTGCACGAGCAGTACGTGGGTGGGGCTCAGAGTGCGACCGTGAGCGCCCGAGCGCTGAAGGCCGGGTTTTCGGGCACGAGCTCGGGGTGCAGGATGTGGGCGAGGAGCTCGAGCCCGTCGACGAGCCGGGGGCCGGGGCGCGAGAAGTAGGCCGAGGCGTCGACGGCCACCACCTCGCCCGCCCCCAGCGAGGCGAGCTCGTCGCGGTGCATCTCGGCCTCGCGGTGGGCGATCTCCGCGGTGTAGCCGCAGGGCATGACGATCACCACGTCGGGCTGCGCGGCCCGGATCTCCTCCCAGGTGCGCTGCTCGGAGTTCTCGCCCGCGAAGCCGAGCACGTCCTCGCCGCCCGCGTAATCGATCAGCTGGGGCGTCCAGTGCCCGGCCACGAACGGCGGGTCCAGCCACTCGAGCGCGACCACCTGCAAGCGGCGGGCCTCGCGGACGCTCAGGCGGATCCGGTCGATGCGGGCGGCGGCGGCGGCGATCAGGTCGACGGCGGCGGCTTTGCGATCCGTGGCCTGGGCTAGGGTGCGGGCATCGCCGAGCACCTCCCCGATCGTGTGGGGATCCAGCGAGATGACCTGCGGCCGTCCCTCGATCTCGTCCGCGATCGCCCGGACATCGTCGTAGGAGACCGCGCACACCGAGCACAGGGCCTGGGTGACGATCAGATCCGGCTCGAGGTCCTGCAGGGCATCGGTATCGAGCTCGTAGATCGACTCGCCGGCCAGTGTGCGTTGCTTGACTGCGGCGTCGATCTGGGCGGCGTCAAGCCCGGACGGGAGCACATCGCGGGTGACCTTGGGCAGATCGCACGCGTTGGGCGGATAATCGCACTCGTGGGTCACGGCCACCAGGTCGGGGCCCAGGCCGAGCGCGAACAGCATCTCGGTGGCGGACGGGACGAGGCTTACGATTCGCATCGGGAACGACGTTACTTCGCCGTGACGGGTACCGGACCAAAAAACCGATTGGAGACGATATGGCAGAGCTGCTCAATGACGACGAGATCGCCACGAGGCTGAAGAGTTTGCCGTGGGAGCGCGAGGGCGACGAGATCGTTCGCGAGCGGCGTTTCGAGGACTTCGGCGAGGCGATCGCCTTCGTCAACCGCGTGGCCGATGTCGCCGAGGAGGCCAACCATCATCCTGACATCTTCGTCCACGGCTGGAACAAGGTGAAGCTGTCGCTCTGTAACCACTCGGCCGGCGGCCTGACCGAGCTGGACTTCGCGATGGCCGGGCGCTTGGAGGAGCTCAGCTGACGCTGGGCGGGGGCCGGGAATCGGCGGGGGCGGCTGCTACCGTTCGCCGCGTCGCTGAATGACCGACGACGACCCATCCCGAAGTAACAGCGCGCGGACACCGGGGGCCTCCACCAGCACGGTGGGGCACGCACACGGGTGAACGCGCTCCTCATCATCCTCACCGGGCTGTTGGTTCTGGGCAACGCCTTCTTCGTGATCGCCGAGTACTCGCTCGTCCGCTCCCGGCGCGCCCGGCTGCAGGCGATGGTCGAGGAGGGCAAGCGCGGGGCCCGGATGGCCCTCGTCCAGCTGGAGGAGATCGGCGACTACATCGCCGCCTGCCAGGTGGGGATCACGATGGCCTCGATCGGCATCGGTGCCCTGGGCGAGCCCGCCATTGCCCACCTGCTCGAGCCGCTGCTCGGCCACGCCCTCGGCCACACCGCCGCCGTCGCGGTCTCGGTGGTGATCGCCTACCTGCTGATCACGGTCGCCCAGAGCATCGTCGGAGAAATCGCTCCGAAGCTCTACACGATCCAGCACGCCGAGGATCTGGCCCGCCGGGTCTCGCGACCGCTGCGCTTCTTCCGGGTGCTCTTTCATCCCTTCATCGTCGTCCTGAACTCGGCGTCTCGGTCGCTGCTGCGGGCGATGGGCACCGACCCCGATGCCGAGCCGGAGGGCGGGACGCCCGACGAGCTCAAGCGGATCATCGCCGATTCGCGGACCGGCGGCAGCCTCGACGTCGGCGAAGCCAACATGCTGACCGGTGTCTTTCATCTCCACGAGCAGGAGGCGCGGCAGGTCATGACGCCCATACCCGCGGTGGTCACGGTCGATCTCTCTGAGACCGTCCAGGACGCCCTGCGGCGCTGTGTCTCCACCGGCCATTCGCGCTTGGTCGTGACCGAGGACGACAACCAGGACCGGGTCAAGGGCATCGTCCACGTCAACCAGCTGGTCAAGCTGATGATGGCCGAGGGCTACGAGGCCCACTTCGCCAAGCTCGTTCGCGCGGCGCCGATCGTCCCCGAGACCAAGCCTCTGGACGATCTGCTGGCCGACCTGCAACGCGAGCGCACCGAGCTGGCCATCGTCATCGACGAGTACGGCCGCACGACCGGGATCGTCACCACCGAGGACATCATCGAAGAGGTCGTGGGCGAGATCGACGACGAGACCGACCCCGCGCGGGGTGCGGTGCGCCGGCTCGCCAACGGTGACTGGTTCGTGCGCGGTCACGTCGCCGTGACCGATCTCGTGGACTACGGCCTCAGCCTCCACGTCGACACCGACGCCTACAACTCGGTCGGCGGGTTCGTGTTCGCCGAGCTCGGGCGCCTGCCCAAACGCGGGGACCAGGTGGCCGCCGACGGCTACTCGATCCGCGTCGAGTCCGTGCGCGAGAACCGCATCGAAGCGGTCAGGATCCGCCGTCGCAAGACCCCCGCCGAGACCGTCCCGGCCGACTCCGAACACAGCTCCTGAGCGGCGCCGGTCCGGCCGTCGGAGCCCGGCGCCTGGTTGGTTGGCTGACCTACCGGCGGCGGCCGTCGCGTCATTCGTTACATTGATGGCAGCGCTCGGCCTTTGGGTGCGATGTGTCACACACCGCCCGGTGGTTGAGGAGGAGAGAGATGGAGCCGGCCCTCGCGGGCCGGCTTCGCTATTCCTGGCCCGCCCGCCCGCCCGCGCGACTCGGCCGTCGCCCCAAAAAGAAACCGGCCCGCTGGGGACGGGCCGGTCTCGTGCTTCTGGGGAGGAGGTGCTGCTATGAGGTACGTCGCCAGGAAATGATCGGCTCACCAGATGAACGAGCCCTAAATAGTTAGTCGTAGTCGTAGAAGCCGCGTCCTGCCTTGCGGCCCAGGGCGCCTTCGGTGACCAGTTCGCGCACGCGCGCGGGCACGTCGGCCCCGATCGTCTCGCCGATCGCCTGGGCCACGTCGAGCCCGACGAAGTCAAGCAGCGCGATCGGGCCCATCGGGAGCCCGGCGCCGAGCGTCATGCACTTGTCCACGTCGGCCGGGGGCATGTCGTGCTCGGTCATCAGCTTGACCGCGGCGAACAGGTACGGGAAGAGCAGCCGGTTGACGACGAAACCCGGGGTGTCGGGGACCTCGACCGCGGTCTTGCCCAGCGCCGAGCACAGCTCGCGGGCCCGCTCGCGCACGTCCTCGGTCGCCTCGGCTCCGAACACGAGCTCGACCAGCTCCATGCGCGGCACGGGATTGAACACGTGCAGGCCCAGGAAGCGCTCCGGGCGCCCGCTGGCCTGGGCCAGGCTCTCGATCGACAGTGACGAGGTGGTGGTGGCGAGGATCGCGTCCGGGTCGCAGGCGGCACCGAGCTCGGCCAGCAGCTGGGACTTGTGATCGGGATCCTCGACCACGGCCTCGACGATGAACGTCTCGCCGTGCAGCGCCTCCTGGTCGGTGGCGATCGTCACGCGGGCGGCCGCGTCCGGGGATCCGAGCTTGTCGCAGAGCTTGGCGACGGCGGCTTGCGCGCGCTCCGCCGAGGCGTCTGAGCGTGCCCACAAGACCACCTCCCCGTCCGCGTGGCTGGCGGCGGTGGCGGCCAGGCCGCACGCGATCGTGCCGGCTCCCGCGATGGCGAGTCTTTCTTGCAAGGCGTCTCCTGGGTTGGGTGAGGGCAGGGCCGATGCCGTTCGGCCCGGGGGTGACTTACGGCTCGCTGACGCGAACGCTTAATGTACGGGACCGTTCAGTGGGGTGAAGCCCGGTCAGCCCGCCTTGTTCGGTGGGCCTGATCAGGATCTCGTTGACCGCCATCCGCCACGGCCGGGTGACCGTGTAGAGGATCGCATCGGCGATGTCCTGCGCGTGGAGGATCTCGATGTCGCCAAAGCGCTGCTTCATCTGCTCCTGGATCTCGGGCCGGTTGTGGAGCCGCAGCTCGGTGTCGACGGCGCCCGGCTCGACCAGCGAGATCCGCACGTGCCGAGGGGAGACCTCCTGGCGCAGCGAGTCGCTGAAGGCACCCACCCCGTGCTTGGTCAGGTTATAGACGCCGCTGCCGCTGCGGGTGACCCGGCCGGCCACCGAGCTGATGTTGACCATGTCGGCCACCCGCCGGGGCTCGTCCTGGGCCGCCTCGAGCAGGTGCGGCAGGGCGGCGTGGGCGCAGTAGAGCAGTCCCTGCACGTTGACGCCCACCATTCGCTCCCATTCCTCCAGGGGAGCGTCCACGGCTGGCCCGAGCAGCATCACGCCGGCGTTGTTGATCAACGTGTCCAGGCGCCCGAGCTCCTGCACGGTGCGCGCGACCAGGCGGCGCGCCTGCTCGCCGTCTGAGACGTCGGCCTCGATCGCCAGGGCGCGACCGCCGCTGTCGTTGATCTGAGCGGCCAGGTGATCGAGACGGTCGGGGCGCC
This sequence comes from Solirubrobacteraceae bacterium, assembly GCA_050696855.1. Classification (GTDB taxonomy): domain Bacteria; phylum Actinomycetota; class Thermoleophilia; order Solirubrobacterales; family Solirubrobacteraceae; genus Palsa-465. The sequence continues at coordinate 16,650 of JBOGYN010000105.1, forward strand.
GGGCCGCCAATGCGACCGCCGCTCCCCGCTGGGCCAGGGCGAGCGCGGTGGCCTCGCCGATTCCGCTCGAGGCGCCGGTCACCAGCGCGACCGTGCCCTTCAGTTCAGTGTCATTGGTCATGGACTGATTATCGTCCGGTCCCGGTCTGCTAAACCGAAAGGCGATGACCGAGATCCGCGCCGCCCGCCTGCACGCCCACGGCGAGCCCCTGTCGGTGGAGACGATCGAGCTCGGGCCGCCGGCCGAGGACGAAGTGCGCGTCGAGCTCGAGTTCGGGGGCGTGAACCCGGTGGATCGCTACACCGCCGAAGGCCGCGTCACCCCGGATGGCCCGCTGCCGCGCACGCTCGGCGCCGAGGCGGCCGGAACCGCCGACGGACGATCGGTGCTGGTCGCCGGCGAGGGCCTGGGTGGCTCGCGCGACGGCGTCTGGGCCTCGGCCGCCAACGTCCCCGCGGCGGCGCTGGTCGCGATCCCCGAGGAGGTCGCGCCCGGGGCGGCGGCCGCGATGGGCATCGCCGGGCTGACCGCGCTCAACTGCGTGCGAGGGCTGGCCCAGGTCACCGCTGACGATCGCGTCGTCGTGCTCGGCGCCAGCGGCGGCGTGGGGAGCATGGTCGTCTCGCTGGCCGCCGCGGCCGGGGCGACGGTCTGGGGTCAGACCGGCTCGGCGGAGAAGGCGGGTCCGATCTCGGAGCTCGGGGCCGATCGTGTGCTCGTGGCCGGGCCCGAGGGTCTGGCCGAGCCTCTGACCGATTTTGGGCCGACCGTGGTCTTTGACCCGCTCGGCGGGGATTTCGTCGCGCCCGCCATCAGCGCGCTGGTGCCTCGCGGTCGCTTCGTCTCCTTGGGCGTCTCGGCCGGTGCGCAGGTCACCTTCAACATCCAGGAGCTGTATCGCAAGATGGTCACGCTGTTCGGGTACGGGGGCATGCAGCTGCGCCGCGACGAGCGCCGCCCCGGGCTCGAGGCCGCGTTGGAAGCCCTGCGCGCCGGCGAAATCAAGGTCCGCATCGACGAGGTCCTCCCCCTCGAGGCGGTCAATGATGCCTTCACCCGGCTGGTGCAGCGCCGCGTCGAGGGCAAGCTGCTGCTCGCCCTGAGCTGAGCCTCGCTCTCCCGGCCCCGCGCCGCCTGGGGAGGACCGCGCCGCCTGAGGAGGACCGCGCCGCCTGAGGAGGACCGCGCCGCCTGAGGAGGACCGCGCTGCCTGAGGAGGACCGCGCCGCCTGAGGAGGGACATGCATTCTGTGAAAAACCTCCGCCCGCCCGGCAGCTCTTTCGCAAAATGAGCGCTCAGCCTGCGTCAGCGGAAAGACTCGCCGAGCGCAGTCGGGATTTTCACGTTTTACAGGTCTGGCTGGCTGGCTTCGATGCGACGACCGGACCTCGCGCGGCGAGCGGCGGGCCCCGTCGCTGTCACGCACTCCAGCGAAACCCGACCCGGTCGGGCGCAGGCGGCAGGGGACTGCTCGGGAGGCCGGGCTGAGGGTCGTCGTCGTTGTAGCCCACCGGGGCGAGATCGTTGGGCGTGTCAGGGTGAAACAGCGAGGCAAGGTACTGGGCCTGGCCGCGTCCCACCCCGAGCTCGAACTGGCCGCCGCCGTAGGCGCCGATCCCGTGCCCGGCGCAGTAGTCATAGGTGTCACAGAGCTTCTTGAGGCCACCGATCCGCGACGGCTTGAGATTGACCATCCGGGGCGGGAAGGGGAGGGCCTCGATGTCGGCGATCGAATGGATCGGCGCGTCCCACGTGATCCGGTCGTGCTGATCGGCCAGGGCCCGCGCCGTGCCCTCGGTGATTACGTCGGGATCCTCGAGCCACGCGTCGGGGAACGCCTTGACCACGCGCTCGTAGAGCTCCGGGTCGGGCTCGACGTCGACCACCGTTCCCTTGTACATGGCCTTGAAGTCGATCGAGTCCACGGCCCCGGTCCCCACCAGCGCCTCCAACAGCTCGGGCGTCCACGAGCTGGTCGCGTCGAGCTTGAAGCGCAGCGTGGGGTAGTGGGCGAGCCGACTCTCGATCGGGGCCAGTGAGGCCGGCTCGCCCAGGCGGAGCGAGACGACGAACGCGAGTGGATGCACCGCGCGGCCCAGGGCCTCGTGCAGTGGCCGGCCGGCCTGGCGCAGGGCGAGGTCCAGCCCGGCGCTGTGAAACGTCCAGCGGCGGTACAGGCGCGAGACGTCGCGCTGGGGCGCGACCGGGAACAGGTCCAGGGCGTCGATCCGGTCACAGAACTCGCCCAGCGTGTAGTGACCGGCCAGGTTGTGCACGGCGCCGGCCGATTGCCAGGCGACGTGATCCTCGGCGTCGTAGACGACGTCCTCGCCGATCCCCTCCTCGCCGCCGCCGGTGAGGTGCACGATCGTGGAGAGGCGCTCGAATCCGCTTGACACCTGAGCGCTCAGCCCGTCCAGCTCGTAGCCGTCGACTTCGAGCCGGAGATCGGCGATGCGTTCAAAGGTGCTCATCGGTGCGCTGCGCTCCCTCCAGGCGGGTGACCAGTTCATCGAGCCGCAGCTCGTCCAGACCCTGGCTGACGGCGTCGAGCTCGGCGGCACAGTACTCCACCAGCTCGCGCCCCTCGCGGACCAGGGCCAACGTCTCGCGCAGGCCGGCATCACCGGAGTCCAGGCGCCGGATGATCGCTTCACTGCGCGCCACCGCCGACTCGTAGGTCCGCTCCTCGCTGACCGGGGGCTTCTCGCTGACCGGGGGCTCCTCGCTGACCGTGGGCTTCTCGCTCATCGAGGGCTCCTCGGTCATCCGGGCTCCTCGGCGTCCTGGACCCGGACGGGTACGGTGCCGTCGGAGAAGCGCAGCGCCAGATCGCCGGCGGCGCGGGCGGCGGCGGCCGATGGCAGCGGCGCTCCCTCAGGGTCCTGCACCAGCGCGTAACCGCGGGCCAGGGTCCGCTCCGGGTCGTGGGCGGCGAGCGAAAGCGAGAGCCGCTCGAGCTCACGGGTCAGGCTCCGTTTTGGGTCCTGCGCCGCCAGGGCCCCGGCGATCCGCCCGAGCTCGCGGACGCGGCGCTCGCGCTCCGGTCCCCGGGCGCGGACGGCGGTCCGCTCGAGCACGAGCAACTGACGGCCGGCGAGGGTCTGTCGGTGCTCGGTGCCGCGCCGCGCCGCGGCGCGGAGCTCGCGCAGCAGCTGGTGCAGCCGGCGGCGGTGGCGGGCCACGTGCTCGGCCGGGGCGCGGGACAGGTGGGCGAGCGCCCGTGCCCGGTGCAGCACCGCGCGGCGGCCGTGCTCGCGCAGGCGCTGGGCTGACCGGGTCACCTCGGCACGGGCCGCCCGGCAGTCGATCGGGACGGCGGCTTCGGCGGCGTGGGTGGGAGTCGAGCAGGCGACGGCGGCCACGTCGTCGATCAGGGTGCGATCGGTGTGATGACCGACCGATGAGATCACCGGGACACGCAGCAGCGCGACCGTGCGGCACAGCCCCTCGTCGCAGAACGCGAACAGGTCAGCCAGCGAGCCTCCGCCCCGGGCGACGATCACCACCTCAACGGTGGGCGTGGCGGCCAGCTCGCGCAGGGCGGCGGCGATTCTCGGGGCCGCCTGGCGGTCCTGGACGGGCACGAACGCCCACACCAGCCGGCCGGCCCAGCCGCGGCGGCGCAGCGCCGCCAATACGTCGTCGCGCGCCTTGCCCTGCTCGCCGGTGACCACGCCGATCGTTCGGGGGAGTCCGGGGCGGTGCAGCCGCTTCTGCTGCTCGAACAGCCCTTCGCCGTGCAGGCGCCGGCGCAGGCGCTCGAGCTGGGCGAGAAGGTCACCCTCGCCGGCCAGGCGTAGCTCGGTGACTGCGAAGCTGAACGACGGCGAGGAGTGTGCGCTCCCCGGGTAGTAGTCACAGCCGCCTCCGGCCACCACCCGCATGCCGTCTGTCAGAGGCAGGGCGACGAGGTCGAAGTCGGTGCGCCACATCGAGCAGGGAAGGGCCCCGCGGGGGTCGCGCAGCTCGAAGTAGACGCGGACGCGCGACAGCCGGAGTCCCCATACCTCGCCGGCCAGCTGGACCCGGGCGAGCTTCTGGAGCCGGCGCTTGAGCTGGGCGGCGTAGGCACCGACCGGGAAGGGCCCCGGGAGATCGGACTCCGACGCCGCCGCTGCACCCGCGGGGCTGTCCGCCGGACCCGCCCCTTCGAAAGCCGGCCCGGCGGCCCACCGCTCGCTCACGGTGATCCGGCCATCGCCGAGCGCAGATCGGCCACCAGATCGCCGGGCTCCTCGATCCCGCAGCTGAGCCGGACCAGGTCAGCGGGGACGGCGGCCGTCGAGCCCTCGACGGACTGGTGGGTCATGGCCTGCGGGACCTCGATCAGCGATTCGACGCCCCCCAGCGACTCGGCCAGCGTGAACAGCCGCGTGTTCGAGGCGATCGCCATGGCCCCGGGATGGCGGAAACTGACCATGCCGCTGTAACCCGGCCAGCGTACGTCTCCGGCCTCCGGGGTCGCGCGCAACAGCTCGACCACGGCGGCGGCGCTCCGGGCGTGGGCCGCCATCCGCAGGGGCAGGGTCCGCAAGCCGCGGTGGACGAGAAAGCAGTCAAACGGGCCCGGCACCGCCCCGACCGCGTTCTGGACGAAGCGCAGTCGCTCGTAGAGGTCGCGGTGCCGGGTGATCACCACCCCGCCGACCACGTCGGAGTGGCCGCCCAGATACTTGGTGGTCGAGTGCACTACGGCATCGGCGCCGGTCTCCAGCGGCCGCTGGTTGACCGGGGTGGCGAACGTGTTGTCGACCGCGACCGTTGCCTCGCGGCGTCTCGCGACCACACCCTCGATGTCGACCACGTTCAGCGCCGGGTTGGTCGGGCTCTCCACCCAGATCAGGCGCGTCTCGGCGCTCACGGCGCTCTCCAGCGCGGCGAGGTCGGTCTCGTCCACGAGGTCGTAGCGCAGCCCCCAGGGAGCCAGCACCTTGTCGACCAGGCGGTAGGTGCCGCCGTACAGGTCGGCGGGCAGCACCATGTGCGAGCCGGCCGAGCAGACCACGGTGATCAGCGCATGCTCGGCGGCCAGCCCGGAAGCGAAGGCGACCGCCAAGCCGCCCTCGAGCTCGCCCAGCGCGGTCTCCAGCGCCGCTCGGGTAGGGTTGGCCGAGCGGGAGTAGTCGTAGTCCTTCACGAACTCCCCGGGCGCCCGCTGGGCGTAGGTGGAGGTCTGGTGGATGGCCGGGATCACCGACCCGAAGGACGGGTCAGGCACCAGGCCGGCGTGGACGGCGCGGGTCGCGAAGGCGTCGCGGGGCGGCTCGGGACTCACGTGGCCAGCGCTTCGAGCAGGTCGGTGCGGGTTACCAGGCCGGCCGCGCGGCCGTCATCGGTGACCAGCAGCGCCTGCTGCTCGCCGGCCAGCAGCTCGACCGCTTCGCGGACGGGGTCCTCGCTGGACACGGCGCGGAAGGGGGGCTCCATCACGTCGACGATCTGAGCGTCGAGCAGCGCGGGGTCCTGCGCGGCGTGGCGCAGCAGCCCGCGCTCGCCGATCGCCCCCACGATCGTGGTCGGGTCGTGCGCGGAGACCACCGGCAGCTGGGAGACCCGGTGCTCGTGAAGCAGCGCGACCGCGTCGCGGACCCGGAACTGGGGCTCGACCGTGATCAGGGAGGGGAGCTCGCCGGCCTCGCGTTTGCGGCGCAGGACGTCGCCGACGGTCAGGTCGCTGCCGCGCTCCAGGAATCCGTACTGGCGCATCCAGGCGTCGGAGTAGACCTTGGACAGATAGGAGCGCCCGCCGTCGGGGATGATCACCGTGACGATCGCCTCGGGGTCCTTCACGGCGGCCGCTACCTCGAGCGCCGCGTGCAGGGCCAGCCCGCCGGAGCCGCCGGCCAGGATGCCCTCGGTCTGGGCGAGCCGGCGGGTGGTCAAAAAGGCGTCACGATCCGAGACGGTGACCCAGCGGTCGACCGTGCTGGGGTCAAAGGTCTCGGGCCAGAAGTCCTCTCCCACTCCCTCGACCAGGTAGGGCCGCACCCCCGCCTGGCCGCCGGAGTAGATCGAGCCCTCGGGGTCGGCGCCGACCACCACCAGATCGGGCTTTCGCTCCCGCAGGTAGCGGACCATCCCGGTCACCGTCCCGCCCGTGCCCACGCCGAGCACGAGGTGGGTGAGCCGCTCGCCCAGCTGCTGCCAAAGCTCGGGGCCGGTGGACTCGTAGTGGGCCTGGGGGTTGGCCGGGTTGGCGTACTGGTTGGGCTGAAAGGCGCCGGGGATCTCCTCGGTCAGCCGGTCGGCGACCCGGTAGTAGGAGCGGGGCGAGTCGGGGGGGACGTCGGTCGGGGCGAGGACGACCTCGGCGCCGTAGGCACGGAGCAGGTCGATCTTCTCGCGCGACATCTTGTCCGGCATCACCGCGATCACCCGGTAGCCCTTCAGGCGGGCGGCGATGGCCAGCCCGGTCCCCGTATTGCCGGAGGTCGGCTCGACGATCGTGCCGCCCGGGCGCAGGTGGCCGTCGCGCTCGGCGGCGTCGATCAGGGCCACGGCGACCCGATCCTTGATCGAGCCGCCGGGATTGAAGACCTCGAGCTTGGCCACCAACTGCGGGGCCAGCCCAGCCCCGATCCGCGACAGCCTGACCAGCGGGGTGTGGCCGATCGTGTCGAGGATCGAGTCCTTCACATCTGTGCCGACGGCGGCGTGGCCCATCGCTCCACAGTCTGTCAGGTGTGTGCGCGGTCGCTCCCGGCCGCCGGCGACCAGCTCGGGCCCAAGACGCCGCGCCGCGGCGTCGTCGGTCACTTCGAGGCGTCAGCCGCCAGTACCTCCGGGTCGGCAGACTCAAGCCAGCGTCGGCGAAAGAAGCCGCCGAAGAACGGCCACGAGGCGAACATCAGAATCACGCCGATAATCAGGCCGCCGATACCGACGACGATCGGCGTCTCGATGCCCGCCACCGGCTTGGAGTAGTTGTTCCCGGCCGTGCTGTAGTAGTCGTAGGCCTTGATCGCGACGTAGGCCATCATCACGCCGCCGGCCACGGGGATGAGCCCGGCCAGGAAGAAGTTGCGAACGCTCTTGAAGACATCCCGGCGGAAGTAGACGGCGCAGGCCAGTCCGGTGAAGCCGTAGTAGAAGCAGACGGCGAAGCCGAGGGCCGAGATCGTGTCCCCGAGGACATCCTGGTTCGGGTTGAAAGCCAGCAGCGCCACCGTCCATACGGCCGAGAGTCCGCCCATCAGCAGCGTCGAGAAGCTCGGCGTCAAAAAGCGGGGGTGGACGCGTCCGAATGCTGCCGGGATCGCCCCCCAGCGGGCCATCGACAGGGTCGTGCGCGCAGTCGGCAGGATCGTCGTTTGGGTCGACGCCGAAGCCGAGGTGAGGACGGCGATGATCATCAGCTTGTCCAGCGGCGAGCCGAAGACCTGGCCGCCGAGGGCATTGAGGATGTCACTCGAGTTGCTGGAGAGGAAGGCCGGTCCGTGGTACGCCTGCGCGGCGACGCTGGCCAGGACATAGATCAGCAGCAGCATCACCGTGGACACGACTGCCGCCTTGCCCGGGCCGTGCCTGCGATCCCGCGACTCCTCGTTGACCGCCACCCCCGAATCCCAGCCCCAGTAGATGAAGATTCCGAGCAGAACCCCGTCGACAAGTGCGCCCCAACTGAGGTCGAAGGGGTTGAACCATGACGCCGAAACGTGCAGGGAGTGGGCCGGGTTGTTGGCATAGACCTTGACCAGCGCGACGACCACGAACAACGCCAAGGTGGCGATCTCGAAGCTCAGCAGAATGGTCTGCACGCGCGCCGACAGCTCGATGCCCCGGTAGCAGATCCAGGTCATCAGGCCGATCCAGACCGTGGAGCCGACGATAAGGAGGAAATTTGACGGGTGCGCGTGCGAGTCGAAGAGCAGGAACGTGTAGTTGCTGGCGATCTCGGCCAGCGAGGCCATCACGATGATGTCGGCGAGGAAGACCGCCCAGCCGTTGATCCAGCCGAGCTGCGGGCCGAAAGCGCGGGTCACCCAGGCGAAGGTGGTGCCGGCATCCGGATCGGCGAGGTTGAGAAATCGATAGCCCACCGAAACGAACAGGATCGGGATGAAGGCGACGATCATCACGGCCGGCGCGTGCACGCCGACACCGCCGACGGCGACGATGAACCCCAGTGTGGCCGCGAGGCTGTAGGCCGGCGCCGTCGAAGCGATCGCGATGACCAGGTTTGAGATGTAACCCAGCGCATCGGGCTTGAGCCCCTTGTCGCCCGGCCCCGATGCATTGCCGGCCCGGCCTACGTGCTCCGGGTTGGAACGAATGCTCGTCAAGGCTGGGCCAGATTACGGGTGGGGGCGGTCAGACGCAAGGCGGATCTGGAGGAGGCGGTACCAGTCCTCTTGTACCTCCTGTACAAGAGGACTGCTCGCAACTCAGCTCAGCTCAGCTCAGCGAGCCGCCGGTCTGACCGTAACAGCGCACGTGGGTCGTGTAGGGCATCGCGATCCGATCGCGCCCGGCGCTCTCGGGGTCGTGGGTGACCACGCCCGCCACTGCCTCGAGGACCCCAGCCCGCTCGGGGCCGGACAGCGCCGAGATGTAGCTGACCGAGGCCACGCGGGCCAGCAGGGTGTCTAGATCGCCGGTAACCACGTGGGCGAATGTCTCCGCGCCCAGCGGCGTGAACAGGCCCGTCTGCGCGAGTTCCTGTGGCCAGCGGCTGGTCGTGTGCTGCGGGGCGCCGTGGACGTGCTCGTGGACCAGAGCCTGCACGCGTCCGACCCAGGGCACGTCCTCGTCCCAGGCGTTCCAGATCACGCCGAGGCGGCCGTCGGGACGCAGCACGCGGTGGATCTCGGCCGCCGCGGGCCGGGCGTCAAACCAGTGAAAGGCCTGGGCGACGACGACGGCGTCAAGCTCGGCGTCGGCGAGCGGGATCTGCTCGGCG
>JBOGYN010000106.1:0-2154 GCA_050696855.1 Solirubrobacteraceae bacterium
CTCATAGCGCGACGAGACCAGCTGGAAGAACAGGTTCGCCGCCTCGGGCTCGAACGGGATGTAGCCGACCTCGTCGACCACGAGCAGCGGATAGCGGCCGAGTTTGGTCAACTCGGCCTGCAACCGGCCAGCATGATGCGCCTCGGCCAGGCGGGCCACCCACTCCGCTGCGGTCGCGAACGCGACACGGTGACCGGCCTGACAAGCCCGGATCGCCAACCCGATCGCCAGATGAGTCTTCCCGGTCCCGGGCGGGCCCAGAAACACCACGTTCTCCCTCCCGACAACGAAATCCAGGGTTCCGAGGTGAGCGATCACGTCCCGCTTGAGGCCGCGAGCATGGTCGAAGTCGAACTCCTCCAACGACTTACGAGCCGGAAACCGAGCAGCCCGGATACGACCCTCACCGCCATGGGACTCGCGAGCCGACACCTCCCGTTGCAGGCAGGCGACGAGGAATTCCTCGTGCGACCAGTTTTCCGAGCGTGCGCGGGCGGCCAGGCGCTCGACCGACTCCCGCAGGGTCGGCGCCTTCAAGGCTCGGGTCAGGAACGTGATCTCAGCAGCGAAATCACGGTTCGTAGTCGCCGTTTTCGTCGTGGTCCTGGCGGGCATCAGGCCACCCCGCCATCAGAGTCCAGGCCCAAGGCAGTGTCGTAGTCAGCCAGGCGCCGCTGCTCGACATCGGGTTCGGGCGCCGGGCGCAACACCCCGATCCGTTTGCGGCGCAACATCTTCGCCGCAGCGACATGCTCCGGATCGGACAAGGTTTGATGCCAAGCCCAGATCCGCTCGTGATCGGCGACGGTCTTCCCGTCGCAGAGCGCCCGCACTTGGGCCAGGTCGGCGACGACCTCGATCCGGCGCCCGATCACCGTGGGATGCACCGAATAGTCGTTGGAGTCCAGGCGAATGTAGTGATCCCGAGCCAGCCGCGTCGACTCCCGCCAACCAGTGGCCGGAGCGACCGGTGGCAACGCCAGCATCGCGGACCGGTCGGCCGTGATCCGCTCCGTCGGAGCGCAGCCCAACACGCGCCGGACGCGAGTGTTCGCGACCGCCAGCCACGCCTGCAGCTGGGTGTTGAACGCGGCCGGTGAACCGAACTCGCGGCCGGGCAGGAAGGAGCGTTCCAGGTAGTCGTGTGCTCGCTCGATCATGCCCTTGGCCTCGGGATCCGCCGGTCGGCAGATGACGACTTTCGAGCCGAGCGTGCCACGAAAAGCCTGACATTCCGCGGTGAGTTCGCTGCGGCCACCCCGCCAACGGCCGATCGCGCCTTCGCCGTCCCAGACCAACACGCGCGGCACCGAACCCAGTCGCGCGATCAGCTGCCACCAGCCGGTGAAGAGGTCCTCCGACCGTCGGGACGGGATCAGCACCGCCGAGAGCCATCGCGAATAGCCGCAGACCATGGTCAGCACCGGCAGCTGCGTGGGCTTGCGGGTCTGACCGAACCCGACCGGCACCGTGATCGGCGGGAACCACAGGTCGCACTGGGCGATCTCCCCAGCCACATACGTGGTTCGGGACGCCGGATCCGGCGGCAGATACGCCGGCCGCAACTCGGCCACCCGGCCAGAGAGCACCCGGATCGAGCGGTCCCAGCCGATCCGTTCGGCGATCACGGTCGCCGGCATCGTCGGATAGGCCCGCAGCAGTTCCCGGATCTGCGGCTCGGCGGCGTCCACGATGGACCCGGCCGGTTTGCGGACATACTTCGGCGGCGCGTCGGAGGCCAACGCGGCCCGCGCCGTGTTCCTGGAGATGCCCAGCACCCGAGCGATCGCCTTGATCGGCAACCTCTCCGACCTGCGCAAACGACGAATCTCAGCCCAATCTTCCACGGACAACACCCTTCGTCCTCCCTGGCTCGGCTGGAGCCAGAGTCACCGGAGAGGGGGTCAAAATTCGGATGCCACGCCGTGCTCAGTTTTCACGTGCCGTCGACAGCGTTCGCGGGGAGCACTACTCGACCATGGCCCGGCTCGCCGACGGGTCGGGAACAGCCCCGCGTTCGCGGGAGCACTCGAGGCACTGGAGTCCGACTGGAAGGCCGGGCGGAACAGCCCCGCGTTCGCGGGGAGCACGCCCGCTGAGCCTCGATCCGCTCGAGCTGCGCCGGAACAGCCCCGCGTTCGCGGGGGAGCACGC
>JBOGYN010000107.1:0-2426 GCA_050696855.1 Solirubrobacteraceae bacterium
ACGAGGTGATCGCCAACCTCGCGAATGAAGGCGCACCCGCCACCTCCGCCCATCCCAACGATCACGTCAACATGGGCCAGTCGTCCAACGACGTCTTCCCCTCGGCGGTCCACCTCGCCGCCCTCGATGAGACCACGCACCAGTTGCTCCCCGCGCTGGCCCAGCTGGAGACGGAGTTGGCCGCGAAGGCCGATGCCTTCCAGGACATCGTCAAGTCGGGACGCACCCACCTGATGGACGCCGTCCCGGTCACGCTCGGCCAGGAATTCGCCGGCTACGCCGCGCAGATCCGGCTCGCCGCACGCCGGGTCAACGGCGCCCTGCCCCAAGTCGCCCAGATTCCGCTCGGCGGCACCGCCACCGGCACCGGGCTGAACACCCACAAGGAGTTCGCACCGCGGGTCCGCGCCCGGCTCACCGAGGCCACAGGCCTGGAGATCCGCGCGCCGGAAGATCCGTTTGAGGCCCAGGGCAACCGTGACGCGCTGGTCGAGCTGTCCGGTGCTCTGAAGGTGATCGCGGTGTCGTTGACCAAGATCGCCAACGACCTGGCGATGATGGGCTCCGGTCCCCGAGCCGGTATCGGCGAGGTGCTGCTGCCCGAGCTCCAGAAGGGCTCCTCGATCATGCCCGGCAAGGTCAACCCGGTCATCCCCGAGGTCGTGCTCCAGGTCTCCGCGCAGGTGATCGGCAACGACACCGCGATCACGATCGGAGGCCTGCAGGGCAACTTCGAGCTCAACGTCCGCGTTCCGCTGATCGCCCGCAACCTGCTCGAGTCGATCCGCCTGCTGACCACGACGACCCGCATCTTCGCCGAGAAGTGCGTGTCCGGGATCCAGGCCAACGAGGACGGCTGTCACCGCTCGGCCGAGTCCACGCTGGCCGCGGCCACCGCCCTCAATCCCTACATCGGCTACGACAAGGCGGCCGAGATCGTCAAGGAAGCGGCCAGCTCGGGACGGATGCTGCGCGAGGTCGCCTACGAGAAGGGCGTCGACGCGGAGACCTACAACAAGGCCATGGACCTGCGCGCGATGGCCCGGGGCAACACCTGACCGACGCTGCCGGCGTTTGGGGGATCTAGGACACCTGGTGTCCTAGATCCCCCAACCGATGCGCAGGCGCGGCACGCGACAGGCGGCGGCCCGAGCGGGCAGCCGCCCACCGTTCAGGTGGCGACGGTCTCGGCTCCGAGCTCGCGGGAGATGGCTACATCGACCGAGTAGTCGATCGGGACCACGATCAGCGAGGGGAGGTCGAGGGTCAGCGCCGAGTGCAGGCGCTGGGCGAACTCGTCGGCGCTTGAGCAGCGCCAGGCCGGCATGCCGAACGCCTCGGCGAGCTTGACGAAGTCGGGGTTGCCGAAGTCCACCCCGAAGTGGCGGTCGAACTTCTTGTCCTGCTTCCAGACGATCGAGCCGTACTGGCCGTTCTCCCAGATCACGTTGACGACCGGCGTCCTCAGCCGCACGGCGGTCTCGAGCTCCTGGCAGTTCATCAGGAAACCGCCGTCGCCACTGACCGTGACGACGTTTCGAGACGGGTCGACGAGCTTGGCGGCGATCGCGGTGGGCAGCGCGAAGCCCATCCCGGCCAGGCCGTTGGCGATCAGCACGGTGCCGGGCTCGTGGGCGGGAAAGATGCGCCCGATCCAGAGCTTGTGCAGCCCGACGTCGGAGACCAGCAGATCGGCCGGGCCCAGCGCCGCCCGGATATCGGCCAACACGCGCGGCGGGCGCATCGGGAAGTGGCTGTAGTCGCGAGCCTCCTTCAGCGCTCCGAGCACGAGCTCGCGCAGGCGTTGAGAGCCCGCCGGGGTCGACGGTGAGCGCTGGCAGCCGGCGGCCAGCCGGGCGAGGACGTGGGCGATGTCACCGACCAGCTCGACCTCGGGCAGGAAGAACTCGTCGATCTCGGCCGCGACCGTGTCGATCATCACGATCCGCTTGTCGCCCTTGGCGTTCCAGTGCTCGGGGGCGTGCTCCACCAGGTCGTAGCCGACCGCGATCACCACGTCGGCATCGTCAAAGCCGGCCATCTCGTAGTCGCGGGATTGAAGGCCGACCGTGCCCAGGGCGTGGCGATCCTCGTAGTCGAGCAGGCCCTTGGCCATGAACGTCTCGGCCACCGGGATGCCGGTCGTGTGCACGAACGCGCGCAGCGCCCGGCTGGCGTGGGTGCGGATGGCGCCGTTGCCGGCCAGGATGATCGGGCTCTCGGCCTCCATGATGATGTCGGTGGCTTTCTGAAGCTCGCGCATCCCGGGCTCGGTGCGGACCGGGGCGTGGCCGGGGAGCGGTGAGGCGTCGAGCGGGCGCCCCATTACGTCCTCGGGCAACTCGAGGTGAGTGGAGCCCGGTTTCTCGGATTCAGCGACCTTGAACGCCTTTCGCACCACCTCGGGCACGATCTCGGGGCTGGAA
>JBOGYN010000108.1:0-2172 GCA_050696855.1 Solirubrobacteraceae bacterium
GGCCGGCGTGGACGGGCTCGGACCCGCGTTGACGCTGCCCGAGTTGTGCGAGTTCGCGCCTGAACCGGCGCTGCTCGGCAGAGATGGCGTGGCGGCCGACGGCGACGGGGATGGGAGGCCCGGGGTGCTCGGCACGGTGACCGGCGGCGGGGCGGGCGTGGAGACCGGGGGCGTAGAGACCGGCGGCGTAGAGACCGGCGGCGTAGAGACCGGCCCGACCGGGGTCGGGACGGTGACGCTCGGGACGGAGACGCTAGGGACAGAAACCGAGGGCGCCGGCGTGATTGGCCCAATCCCGGCGGCCCCGGCCATCGGGGCGGCGACGAGCAGACCAGAGACTGCGGCTGAGATGCAGCGAATCTTCCGTGACATGGTTTCTAGAACGATGACAGACGAGAAAACCTACGCAAACTGCGTCGATAGACTCTGAGGAGAAATCCGATCCCCGCACTAGGTATTATCGAGAGCGTGCCCCAGTTGATCGAAGTCTGCCCTCTGAACGAGCTTCCACCCGGCGGCAAGCGCCTGGTCGAGTGGGAGGATCTCGAGATCGGTGTGTTCAACTGCGGTGGGACCGTGTACGCAATCGAGGACCGTTGCTCGCACGACGACGGACCGCTCGTGGAGGGCGGGTTCGATCCCGACGCCTGCACCGTCGAATGCCCCCGACACGGCTCGCTGTTCAACCTGAAGGACGGCAAGCCCAAGACTTTGCCCGCCTACGTCCCGGTCGACACCTTCGCGGTGATCATCGAGGACGAAACGATCAAGCTGGAGGTGGAGTAGTGGCTACTCCTGACACCGTGACCCCCGCAACGCCGCCGGTCCCGCTGACCGACAACGACCGGCTGCGCGGCATCAACGCCGACTACACCGAGCGCTACGGCTTCCACGACGCCGAGAACTACCTCTACAAGGCTCCCAAGGGACTGACGGCTGAGCTGGTGGCGAAGATCTCTGAGTTCAAGTCCGAGCCGCAGTGGATGCGCGACTTCCGGCTCAAGGCGCTCGAGCACTTCCTGGCGCGCCCGATGCCGACCTGGGGCTCGCCGATGCTGGCCGAGGTCGACTTCGACGACATCCACTACTTCGTCCGCGCCTCCGAGCGCGCCGAGCGCTCCTGGGACGACGTGCCCGACGACGTCAAGAAGACCTTCGACCGGCTCGGGATCCCCGAGGCCGAGCGGAAGTTCCTCTCCGGCGTGGGTGCTCAGTACGAGAGTGAAGTCGTCTATCACCAGGTACACGAGGATCTCGAGAAGCAGGGCGTGATCTTCCTGGACATGGACTCGGCGCTGCGCGATCACGAGGAGCTCGTGCGCGAGCACTTCGCCACCATCATCCCGCCCAACGACAACAAGCTCGCCGCGCTCAACAGCTCGGTCTGGTCGGGAGGCTCGTTCGTCTACGTGCCGCCGGGCGTGCACGTCGAGATGCCGCTGCAGGCCTACTTCCGCATCAACACCGAGTCGATGGGTCAGTTCGAGCGCACGCTGATCATCGCCGACGAGGGCTCTTACGTTCACTACGTCGAGGGCTGCACGGCGCCGACCTACAGCTCCTCGTCACTGCACTCGGCGGTCGTTGAGCTGATCGCCAAGCCCGGTGCCCGAATCCGTTACACAACGGTCCAGAATTGGTCGAACAACGTCTTTAACTTGGTCACCAAGCGCGCGGTGGCCGAGACCGACGCGACCGTCGAGTGGGTCGACTGCAACCTGGGTTCCAAGCTGACGATGAAGTATCCGAGCGTGTACCTGATGGGCGAGCGCGCCCATGGGGAGATTCTCTCGATCGCCTTCGCCGGCAAGGGCCAGCACCAGGACGCGGGCGGCAAGATCATCCACGCCGCTCCCAACACGACCTCGAACATCTTCGCCAAGTCGATCTCCAAGGACGGCGGACGCGGCTCTTACCGGGGCCTGCTCGAGATCGCCAAGGGGGCTCATGGTGCACGCGCGAAGGTGGTGTGCGACGCGCTGCTGCTCGACGAGGAGTCGCGCTCTGACACCTACCCGACGATCCGGATCTCCGAGGACGACGTCAACGTCGGCCACGAGGCCACCGTCTCCAAGGTCGGCGATGACCAGCTCTTCTATCTGATGTCGCACGGCATCTCAGAAGAGGAAGCCTCCAAGCTGATCGTCAACGGCTTCATCGAGCCGATCACCA
>JBOGYN010000109.1:0-6055 GCA_050696855.1 Solirubrobacteraceae bacterium
CCGTTACTGCAAGGTTCGGGCTGATCATCCTCCGCTTGGGGGTGGCGCGGCGCTGGGCGCCTGAGTCGTGGGTATCCCGTTTATGCCCAGCCGCTGCGCGACGGGATCGGTCGCGATCTCTTGCTGCCCGAGGTGGCGCGCCTCAGCAAGCTGCGCTTGCTGATCGGCTTCGGACAATCCTGCGGGCGAGACATCTCCGGGCGAGAACAACGGACCCACCACGAGACAGTTGCCGGCTTGAGCGGTATTGATCAACGCCTGGACCAAGTTCGCGTCGCCGCGATCAACCGCGGCAACCGCCAGTCCCAGGCTATTTGGGAAGCTCAAAGCAGTCATGGCCGGCCAACTCGGTGCAGCGTCGATCTGGGCCGCGGCGCTCGTCGCAGCGGCGCTGTCGCCCGCAGTTTGTGACGCTACGTAGTACTTCAGCCACGAGCACACAGCGGCTTCGGCGACCCCCCGGCGCAGCATACCCGACGTCATGAGCGCCTTCCCTGGAGGAGGGCTACCGGGTCCGGGGGGTCCCAAACTCGTCTCAAAAGCAACCGTCGCGGCTTTCCACGACTCATACCCGGGAGCAAATCGAATGTCCTGCGTGAACTTGATGCCGACACTGACGGTGTCGGGCGCACCCATCGCAATGTCCTGTCCGGTCCCGATGGCCTGGGCGTTCGGGTCCCCGGCTTTTACCTGGGTCCCAGTAAGGGCTGAGTTGACCGCAGCGGCCGTTGCCGCAGCTGCGCCAGTCGCCAGCACCAGCGCTACGAGCGCGGCAGCCCTGGCAGGTCGATGGAACCTCCTCCTACGCCGTCCCTTGGGCTGCTCGCCGCTCTTGGTTTCGACCATCGCCTGGTCCGCTCCTCGCTTGTCGGTGCTCATCAGTGGTACTCCTGATTTCGCCATCCGCTGCTCGACTGGGCATGCTCGGGAGTCGTCGCCGCGACGGGGTCTATAAGTAGGACTCCTTGGCCGGAGGTACCGTCATAGTGCCACGTACCGACGTGCCAGCCACCGCTGCCATAGATCCACCCTCGCCAATTCTGGTATGACGGGCCGAGGTTCCCGCGCGACATCCAGAACCCGGAACAGCCGTAGTTCTGATGCACGTCCGGGTCATTGCCGGCAGAGCTGGTGGTGTAATAGCTGGCTCCACGATACCCGCCAGGGTCATAGACGCAACTGGCGGCAGCCGGTGCAGGGACCGCAGCGAGGCCAATTAGAGCCGAGGCTCCCGCGGCAAGCAGACCGGAGCGCAAAGCGACCGCCTTCCCGGTTACACCGGCATGCCACGGACGCGCGGCTTGAAGCTTCATCTTTCCTTCCCCCCTTACTTGCTGCTTGCTTATCAAGCGGCAAGTTCATCTTACAACCGGCGGGGGGACCTTTCAAGGGGCGGAACAGCATCTTTATTCGACGGCTGGCTGCGGGGTCGTCGGGGCTTGGCCGCGGAAGCGATTGACCGCCGTGGCGCTCGCGGCGCGTTCGACTGTTGGTCTAAGAGGGCTGTGAGCTCGCCGACGAATCCATTGAACGCCTCAAGCTGGTCTTGACCCAGCGCGCCGGCCAGCTCGCCCACCTCACCCAGGAGGGGTGCGAGCGCTCCCTCAAGGAGCTTGTCCCCTTGGGCGGTAGTTTGGAGGAGCAGGAGCCGGCGGTCGGTCGGGTGCGCGACGCGACGGATCAGGCGACGTTGCTCGAGGCGATCGGCCAGCGAGGTCATGCTGCCGCGCTGCAGGCCCAGCTCCCGCGCGGCCTCGGCCGGGATCACTCCGCCGTCATCGGCGGCCCGGATCAGCGTGGTCAGCTCGGTCAGCGCGAGGCCGTTTGCCTGAGCCTGAGCGGTGAGGAACCTCTGCAGCGAGCGGCTCAGCCCGCGGAGCCCGCGCACCAGCTGAGCCGCGTCGAGTCTGCCCGCCTCTTCGCTCTGGATTTCGGTCCCATCCACGCTGCCAACGATACGCGTCAGGGACGACGATTCCTACCTGTCGTTCGTCATCGCTGCTGGTTCAGCGAGGCGATAAGTCTTCGGGCGGGCTGACCCGTTGCTCAGCGACCGCGCTCCCGTTGAGTCACGAAATTGTGCAAAAACGTGACTCAAGGCGCAGTTAGGTCCTAACCCGAATCGTGCATGAAGCAGCTGCGGCCCCGATGGTCGGGGCCGCTTTGCTGTCCGCCTGAGCAGGGATTCTTCGGGTTGCTGAGGCTCGTAGAACCGACTCGGGAGGATCACCTTGAAGGTGACGCACGATAGGCGCCAAGTAACCGTAGATGTGACGGCGGACGGAGACGGGCTGGTGTCGCACGCGGGCAGTGCGCTGCTGGCGCAGGTGGCTGACAAGACCGGTCTGACGCGAGCGTTGACGGCTGTGCTCGCCGAGCCGGGGTTGCGCGCCGGTAGCCACGACCGCGGCCGGGTGATCCGCGATCTCGCGGTGATGCTCGCCGATGGCGGCGACTGCCTCGCGGACCTGCGGGCCGTTGGTGATCAGGCCGTCCTGTTCGGGCAGACGGCGTCGCCGTCGACGGCGTTCCGGGTGATCGACCGGATCGCGAGCACGCCCGGCCTGCTCGATGCCGTCGGTGAGGCGCACGCCCGTGCTCGCGCCCGCGTCTGGAAGCTCACGGGCGCGCCGGAGCGGTTGACGATCGACTTGGACGCGACGCTGATCACCGCGCACTCCGAGAAGGACCAGGCGGCGGGCACCTTCAAGGGCGGCTACGGGTTCGCGCCGATGCTCGCCTATGGCGATCAGACCGGCGAAGCGTTGGCCGGCGAGCTGCGCTCCGGGGAACGCGGGCGCGAACAACGCCGCCGACCAGATTCAGGTGGCCGAGCGAGCCGTCGCGCAGATCCCCGCCGACCACATCGAAGCGATCGAGCTCGTGCTGCGCGTCGATAGCGCCGGCGCGTGTCACCAACTGCTGGACTGGTGCCGCGAAGGCCAGATCGGGTTCTCGGTCGGCTACCAGCTGACCGAAACGGTCCGCGCCGCGATCCTCGAGATCCCCGAACGCGACTGGGTCTGCTCCCTCGATCAAGATGGTTCCAAGCGTCCCAACGGGCAGGTGTGCGAGATCACCCACCGGCTCGATCTGACCGGCTGGCCGACCGGGTCCCGGGGGATCGTCAGACGCGAGCGCGCGCACCCAGGCGCGCAACTGTCGTTTACAGATATCGACGGTCACCGCTTCCAAGCGATCCTCACCGACCAATCCGGCCCAGTCGCCGTCATCGAGCGCGATCACCGCGGCCGCGCCCGAGTCGAAGACCAGATCCGCAACGACAAGAACACCGGCATGCGCAACATGCCGTTCCGCGACTTTCACCACAACCAAGTGTGGCTGCAGATCGTCGCGCTCGCGCACGACCTGATCGTCTGGACCCAGCGGCTGCTGCTCGCCGGCGAACTCGCCACAGCCGAACCCAAGCGCCTGCGCTACCGGCTCCTTCACGTCGCCGCGCGGCTCGCGTTCCACGCCCGCACCGCCACGCTACGCCTGCCCGCCTCGTGGCCCTGGGCCGACGATCTCGCGGCAGCGTTCAAGAAGCTCAAGACGCTCCCCGCGCCGGCCTGACAACCGCCCAACGGCCCCCGCGACAGCAACGCAGCACCCTCAGCGCCCGCGCCCCGCGAAGCCTGCGCGAAAACGACGATCACGACCGCCGGCACCCGACCACGACGCGTTCGAAACAGCCTCAACCTGGCGACACGACCCCGTCCCCCGACCAACACCCGACCAAGCACGCCACGCGCTCGCATCACACCAACTCGTGCACGATCCGGGCTGAGGGTGTCCCGTTTTCTGTGTAGGCGGGTTTTGGTCAGTCGGGTAGGCGGTCTCCGAAGTGGATTTTGAAGGCCAGCAGGGCGGTCGTCCAGTTGCGGGTTCTCGTCCAGGCCGGCACGGCGTTTTGGATCGCGAGGTAGAGCAGCTTGCGGGCCGCGTCCTCGCTGGGGAAATGGCCCTTGGTCTTGACCGCTTTTCGCAGTTGACGGTTGAGCGCCTCGATCGCATTTGTATCCGGTATGAAAGGCTCCGGATGCCGGCGCGTGCCACGACTGAGCCGTTGCAGCTGTTGAGCGCTTCGGGCTCGGTGAGTACGGTGCGACCGTCCGGGACGCGGGGCATCCGGGAGCGAACGCAGGCTGGGCAGGCCGGTCTTGTTCGATGCGCTTTGAGCGCGTGTTAGTAGTTGGCCGCCCCTGCGACTTGCCCGGAGGCGCTTTGAGCGCGAATCCGTAGGTGTCGTTCGCCCGCCTGGCTCCCACATCATCAACCAGCATCGATGGAGGTGGGAAGTGGGACGCAGATGCATCGGAATGGATGTGCACCGCGAGTTCGCGCAGGTCGCGGTGTGGGAGGACGGGCTGGTCCGCCAAGCTGGCCAGATCACGCTGACTGACGAGAAGCTGCGGATCTTTGCCGACAGTCTCGGACCTGAGGACGAGGTCGCGATCGAGGCGACGTGCAACACGCACGCGATCGTCAGGCTGATCGAGGCGCATGTGCGGCGGGTGGTGGTGTCCAATCCGCAGAAGACACGGGCGATCGCTGAGGCGAAGGTCAAGACCGACAAGGTCGACGCTGAGGTCCTCGCGCAGTTGTTGGCGGCGGATTTTCTGCCGTCGGTGTGGGTCGCTGATCAGGCCACGCAGGCGCTGCGCCGGCAGGTGTCCCGTCGGGCGCATATCGTCCGCCAGCGCACCCGGCTAAAGAACCGGGTCCAGGCGATCCTGCATCGCAATCTGATCCCGCGCTGCCCGGCGGCGGACCTGTTCGGGATCAAGGGCCGCTGCTGGCTGGCTAACCAGCCACTGCCGGCCGATGAAGAGTTCGAGGTCGAAGCGCTGCTGCGCCAGCTCGACTTCCACGCCCAGGAGCTACGGATCATCGACGCCGCGCTGGGCCGGGTCGCGCTCGCAAGCGCGGATGTGAAGCGGTTGATGACGATCCCGGGCGTGGATGCCACGGTGGCGCTATCGATGGTCGCCGCGGTTGGCGACTTCCGTCGCTTCCGCCACCCCGGACAGGTGGTGTCCTATCTCGGCCTAAACCCTCGGGTCAAGCAATCCGGCGGTCAACCCGCCAGTCACGGCCGAATCACCAAACAAGGCCGTGCGCACGCTCGCGGGATGCTCGTCGAGGCCGCCTGGGCAGCATCTAAGACCCCAGGGCCGCTGCGCGCGTTCTATGAACGCATCCGCGGGCGCCGCGGGATGCAGATCGCGGTCGTGGCGACCGCCCGCAAGCTCGCGGTGCTGTGCTGGACGATGATCGAACGCGGCGAGGACTACGCGTTCGCCCGGCCGTCACTGACCGACAAGAAACTCCGGGCGCTCGAGCTGCGCGCCGGCATGCCCTCCCGTCGCGGGCAGAAAGGCAAAGCTGCCGCATACTCGCTCAAGGAGGTCCGTCGCCTCGAACGCGAGCTCGCCGAGCAAGGCGAGCAGGCATACCGCCAACTCGTCGCCGACTGGCAGGCCAACCGTCCCGCGAAGAACAGGCCGGGCGTGGCCGCCGCCAACGGGACGCGACTGTCAAGGCCCTCAAAGGGGCAAGCTGCGCGGCAGGGCTCAGTCCCAGAACCTGCGCTTCGCTCGGGGGTCGACCACGCCCACGCCCAAGCGTAACTCTCGCTGACACCCGGTCGCAACCGACGTCGCGACGCGACAATGCTCCCGCTCGCCCAGAACCAGGCTTCCAGGACCGACGCCCTCCAAACCGGGGCGTCCTGCGGCGATCTGCGGCCCTGCGAGCACCCCGCGCGACCCATCCATCACCCAAAAACAGCCCGAATCCACAACCTCGACCCTTGACACTTTCATCCGTGGAGCGGATCCCCGTAGACCTGTCCGGGATACCGGAGACCCTTCTGGGAATCTCGGTAGACGCGCTGCTGCAGCACGCTTGGGAGCTCTGAAGGATCCGATGGCTGTCGAGGTCGTCGACCGGCTGGACTACGACTTCGCGGACTCCAGCCGCGGCGCGCGGCTGCATGCGGTTCGGGTGGCCACATTTGACACGGCGGTCCGCCGTTTCCTGGGCTCACATC
>JBOGYN010000110.1:0-1863 GCA_050696855.1 Solirubrobacteraceae bacterium
GTCATAGCCGACCGCGATCACCACGTCGGCGTCATCGAAGCCGGCCATCTCGTAGTCGCGGGACTGAAGGCCCACCGTGCCCAGGGCGTGGCGATCCTCGTAATCGAGCAGCCCCTTGGCCATGAACGTCTCGGCTACCGGGATGCCGGTGGTGTGCACGAAGGCGCGCAGCGCCCGACTGGCGTGGCCGCGGATGGCGCCGTTGCCGGCCAGGATGATCGGGTTCTCGGCTCCCATGATGATGTCGGTGGCGTTCTGGAGCTCGCGCATGCCCGGCTCGGTGCGAACCGGGGCGTGGCCGGGTAAGGGCGAAGCGTCGAGCGGGCGCCCCATCACGTCCTCGGGCAATTCGAGGTGAGTGGAGCCCGGCTTCTCCGATTCGGCCACCTTGAAGGCCTTACGCACCACCTCGGGCACGATCTCTGGGCTGGAAACCCGTGCATTCCACTTCGTGATCGGCCGCATGATCCCGATCAGGTCGATGTACTGATGTGACTCCTTGTGCATCCGCTCCAGGTCCGACTGCCCGGTCAGCGCGACCAGCGGCGCCCGGTCCAGAAACGCGTCGGCGACTGCGGTCACGAGATTTGTCGCGCCCGGGCCCAGCGTGCCCAGGCACACCCCGGCGCGCCCGGTCAGACGCCCATAGGCATCAGCCATGTACGCCCCGCCCTGCTCGTGGCGGACGGGTACGAACTGCACCGTCGAGTCCTCGAGGGACTCATTCAGGTCCAGCGTCTCCTCCCCGGGAATCCCGAACACGTACTTGACGCCCTCGGCCTCCAGGCACTCGACAAAGACATCTGAAGCCTTGCGCTCACTCATCCCGCCACCGTATCCGAACCGAGCCGCTCGCCGCCGAGGAGTGCTGATCGGCGTGCTCGCCGCCCTGCTCCTGGTGCTCCCAGCGACGGCCGCGCGAGCCTCCAGCACGTTCTTCATCCGCGGCGGCGGCGCCGGTCACGGGATCGGGATGAGCCAGTACGGCGCCTATGGCTATGCCCTGCACGGCCAGGACTACCGGTTCATCCTCGCTCACTACTACACCGGCACGGCGCTGGCGACCACCAACCCCGGCCGCACCGTGAGGGTCCTGCTGGCCACCGGCCAGGCCAGCTTCAGCGGTGCCAGCGCGGCCGGTCAGACCGGACTACAGCCGTCGACGACCTACCAGGTGCGTCCGGCCGGCCCCAGCGCCCTGAAAATCGTCGGACCAAGCGGCAAGCAGGTGGGCGGCAGGTTCTCGGCACCGCTCGCCGTGTCGGGCCCGGCGCCGCTTCGGATTGCCGGGCTGGGCAGCTACCGGGGCTCGCTTGAGTTCCGTCCTGACAGGAGGGGCGGCGTGCAGACGGTCGATGCGGTCGGGCTCGATGACTACGTCCGCGGTGTGGTCGCCGGCGAGATGCCGTCCAGCTGGTCGCCCCAGGCCCTCGAGGCTCAGGCCGTCGCGGCTCGCACGTACGCGATCACGGGCACGGTGGGCGCGTCGGGTTACGACCTCTACGACGACTCGCGCTCCCAGATGTACGGCGGCGTGGGCAGCGAGACCGCGGCCACCGACGCGGCCGTGGCCGCCACGAGCGGGCAGATCGTCACCTACCACGGCCAGCCCGCCGTCACCTACTTCTTCTCCAGTTCGGGCGGCTACACCGAGAACATCGAGAACGCCTGGCCGGGCTCCTCCCCCGAGCCCTGGCTCAAGGGCGTCCCTGACCCCTTTGACGGCGCCGGCCACGATCCCTATCACCACTGGGGTAGCGAGATGAGCGTCGCCGCGGCGGCCGCTAGGCTCGGCTCGCTGGTCAAGGGTTCGCTGCTCGGCATCACGGTCGTTTCCCATGGTGCCTCGCCGCGAATCAGCAC
>JBOGYN010000111.1:0-2831 GCA_050696855.1 Solirubrobacteraceae bacterium
TCGTTTCTCTAGCGTAGGAGCATGCCCGAGCTCCCCGAAGTCGAGACGATCCGCCGCCAGCTCGCCCCCCACCTGGAGGGCCGCCTGATCGTCAAGGCCGAGATCCTCGATCCGCGTTGGACGCGCCCCGAGCCGCCTCGGCTCGTGGAGACCGGGCTCAACGGCCGGAGGGTGGAGCGGGTGGGGCGCTCGGGCAAGTACCTGGTCTGGGAGCTCAGCGGCGACCTGCACCTGCTCGTCCACCTGCGGATGACCGGCGCCCTGCTCTTCGATCCGCCGTCCGAGCCGTCGCACACCCGGGTTCGGTTCTGGCTCGATGCCGGGCACCGCGTCGTCTACGTGGACCCGCGTCGGTTCGGCACCGGCCACCTGATGCCCGGCCGTCGCGCGCGCGACGCCTATTTGGGCGAGCGGATCGGGATCGAGCCGATGACCCCCGAGTTCACCGTTGAGCACCTGCGAGCGATGGCGCACGGCCGGACGGCCCCGGTCAAGTCCTTTGTGCTCGACCAGCGGCGGATCGCCGGCGTCGGCAACATCTACGCCGACGAAGCCCTGTTCCTGGCCCGCATCCACCCCCTGCGCCCGGCCGGCGCCCTGACCAGACCCCAGCTCGCCGAGCTGCGCGAGGCGATCGAGGCGGCGCTGACCGCCGGGATCGAGGCCAAGGGCGCCACCATCGACGATTTTCGCCACGTCGACGGCGCCCGGGGTTCCTTCCAGGATCGCTTCCTCGTGCACCGCCGGGAGGGGGAGGCGTGCCCGCGCTGCGGCACCACGATCCGCAAGCTCGTGGTCGGTGGGCGCGGAACCTACGTGTGCGAGCGCTGTCAGCCGCGGCCCCGGCGGCGGCGTACTGCCGTCTGATCGCTCAGGCGGCGAGCAGTTCGGACAAGCGCCCCGCGCGGTCGGCGGCCAGCAGCTGGTCAAAACCGCCGAGGCTCTCGCCCTCGATCACGATCTGGGGGAAGGTCACCATTCCGGTGAGCTCAGCGAGCTTGGAGCGACCGTCCGGGTCACGTGTCAGATTGATCTCGTCGTAGGCGATGTTGCGCCGCCCGAGCAGCATCTTGGCGCTCGAGCACATGGAGCAGCGATCAGTGGTGTAGACGGTGATGGACTTCATAACTTCACAAAGTATAGCGCGGGGTTGACCGATGGCGGGACCGCTCAAAACCGAGGCCATCGTGCTGCGCTCGATCCGCTACGGCGAGGCTGACCGGATTCTGCATCTGTATACCCCGACGTACGGCCGGGTATCCGCGATCGCCAAGGGCGCACGGCGGCCCCGCAGCCGCTTCGGCGCCCGCCTAGAGCCGTTCTTCCACGTCCACATGGTCCTGCACGAGGGGCGCAGCGAGCTGTTGACCGTGACCAGCGTCGACACGATCGCCACCCACGGCGCCCTGCGCGAGCACGCGGAGACGCTCGACGCCGCCGCGCGGGCCTGCGATGCCGTCACGCGGCTGTTCGAGACCTCAGACCCCCATCCCGAGGTGTTCCGATTGCTCGCCAACGAGCTCGGGCTGCTCCACGCCGACTCGACCCAGGCCCGGACCAGCAACGGCCTGGCCTTCCGCCTCAAGCTGCTGCTCGCGGCCGGGATCGTGCCCCAGCTCGGCGCGTGCGCGCTGTGCGGTGAGACCGATCATCTGGTCGGGTTCTCGGGCGCCGCGGGCGGAGTGGTGTGCAGCTCGTGCGAAGGGGCGGCGTTCTCGCTCGGAGAGGACGCCTACCGGTTTCTGGTCGGGGCGCTGGGGGCGCCCCTGGCCCAGGCGCCGGAGGGCTCGGAGCGGACGCTGCGCCAGGTCGAGCGGGCGATCGGCGAGACCGCAGAACATCACGCCCACGTGCGGTTGCGCCCGCTGCTGGCCGCCTGACCCCACCAGCAGTCGCGTGCCGGATTCGTGCCAGGGCCACCCGGTCTTGGAGCGGCGGTGTCAGAATCGAACCGTGAACGACCGAGCTGTCAACGCGCCCGCTGAGCACCCGGGCGGGCCCGTCGCCGAAGCGTTCGAGCGACGTGTCCGCGAACGGGAGGCCGCCGCCCTGTCCAAGCTCGCGGTGCGCTCCTACCCGGCGCAGCGCGTCAGCCCCGAGCCCGACTGCGGGTTGCGGACCCCATTCATGCGCGACCGCGACCGGATCGTGCACTGCAAGGCGTTTCGACGGCTGAAGCACAAGACGCAGGTGTTCGTGGCCCCCAGCGGCGACCATTACCGCACCCGGCTCACCCATACGCTCGAGGTGACGCAGGTCTCGCGGACCGTGACGCGGGCCCTGGCCCTGAACGAGGATCTGGTGGAGGCGATCGGCCTCGGCCATGATCTCGGCCATCCGCCCTTCGGTCACGTCGGCGAGGAGGCCCTGGATCGCTGCCTGCGCGATCACTTCGGCGCCGCCTTTTTGCACCATGAGCACTCGCTGCGGGTCGTGGACACGCTCGAGCGCGACGGCCGGGGCCTGAACCTGACGATGCCGGTTCGCGACGGCATCGTCAGCCACTCGGGCCGCGCTCCCGAGCCGGCCACCCTGGAGGGCAAGATCGTCCGGCTCGTCGACCGCGTGGCCTACATCAACCACGACATCGACGACGCTGTTCGGGCGGGGGTGATTTTAGCCACTGACCTGCCCGCCGACGCGATCGAGATCCTCGGGGACACCGGTCAGCGGCGGATCGACACCCTCGTCCACGACCTCGTCGAGCACTCCGAGGCGGCCGGCGAGATCGTCCAGGGCGACCGGATCGGCGGCGCCATGGCCGACCTGCGCACGTTCATGTTCGACCGTGTCTACCTCGGCCCCGTCGCGACCCGCGAGCACGCCAAGAT
>JBOGYN010000112.1:0-10450 GCA_050696855.1 Solirubrobacteraceae bacterium
AGGCGGCGATGTCCCGGCGGTAGATGATGTTGACCGCACCCTCGGGGCCCATGACCGCGACCTCGGCCCCCGGCCAGGCGAAGTTGAAGTCGGCCAGCATGTGCTTGGAGGCCATGACGTCGTACGCGCCGCCGTAGGCCTTGCGGGTAATGATCGTGATCTTCGGGACGGTCGCCTCGGTGTAGGCGTAGAGCAGCTTGGCACCGTGGCGGATGATCCCGCCCCACTCCTGAGCTGTGCCCGGCAGGAAGCCCGGAACGTCGCAGAAGGTGACGATCGGGATGTTGAAGGCGTCACAGGTGCGCACAAAACGCGCCGCCTTGCAGGAGGAGTCAATGTCGAGGACCCCGGCGAGCTGGGCGGGCTGGTTACCGATGATGCCGACCGAATAGCCGTCGAGACGCGAAAAGCCACAGACGATGTTGCGGGCGTAGTGCTCGTGGACCTCGAAGAATTCCCCGTCGTCGACGATGCGGCGCACAACGTCCCGCATGTCATACGGCTTGTTGGGGCTGTCGGGGACCACCGTGTCGAGCTCGGGGTCCATCCGCAGCGGATCATCGGTGGGCATCACCCGGGGCGGGATCTCGAGGTTGTTCTGGGGCAGGAAGGAGAACAGGTAGCGCGTGTCCTCGATGCAGGTGTCCTCATCATCGGCGGCGAAATGGGCCACTCCCGATTTGGTCGAGTGGCTCATCGCCCCACCCAGTTCCTCGAAGGTCGGCTCTTCGCCCGTCACCGTCTTGACCACGTCGGGTCCGGTGATGAACATGTGCGAGGTCTCCTTCACCATGAAGATGAAGTCGGTCATGGCGGGCGAGTAGACCGCGCCACCCGCGCAGGGACCCATGATCAGGCTGATCTGGGGAATCACCCCGCTGCACTTGACGTTGCGCACGAACACGTCGCCGTAGGCGCCCAGCGAGACGACGCCCTCCTGGATCCGGGCGCCGCCGGAATCGTTGATCCCGATCACCGGGCAGCCGATCTTGGCCGCCAGGTCCATGACCTTGCACATCTTCTCGGCCATGACCTCGCCCAACGAGCCGCCGAAGACGGTGAAGTCCTGGCTGAACACGCACACCCGGCGGCCGTCAATCGTGCCGTGGCCGGTGACCACCGCGTCGCCCCAGGGCCGGTTCTTCTGCATGTCGAAGTCCGAGGTGCGGTGACGCACGAAGGTGTCGAGCTCCTGAAAGGAACCCGGGTCGAGCAGCTTCTCGACCCGCTCGCGGGCGGTGTACTTGCCCTTGGCGTGCTGTTTCTCGACCGCCGCGGCCGAGCCGGCGTGGATCGCCTCCTCGCGCAGGTCATGCAGCTGGGCGAGCTTCTCTTCGCGGGTTTCGGGGGCCGTTTCACGCATCGCGGAGCGGCGAGTTTATGCGCTTTCGGGCTCGGGCCACCGCCGCGGGTCGGCCCCTCGACGAGTCACCCCGGCCACCCTTCACCTGTAAAACGCGAAAAGCTTGGCCGGCCGCTCCGAGTTTTTCGCAATCTCAGGGCCCAGCCTGCCTGAGGGGGAAAACTTGGCGAGGACGATCGAGTTTTGCGCGATTTGCATGCCTGCCGAGCGCCGTCGGCAAAGCGGGCATTTCGGCGACGCGCTCGGTCCGACCGGCGGTTAGCCGCGCGAGTACGGGCGGTGATGGGCTCGGCCGAGGCTGTCCAGCGCCTCGGCCAGCGCCACGGCGGCAGGCTCGCTCGGGGGCGCCTTGGACTCGGTGGGTGTTGGTGCGGCCGGGGTCTTCATGGCCACGGACTCCCCGGCCACAGACTCCCCGGCCTCC
Organism: Solirubrobacteraceae bacterium; assembly: GCA_050696855.1. Lineage (GTDB taxonomy): Bacteria > Actinomycetota > Thermoleophilia > Solirubrobacterales > Solirubrobacteraceae > Palsa-465. Next base: position 1,788 of record JBOGYN010000112.1, read on the forward strand.
TGCAGCTCCTCGGCCTCCTGGCGCTCGACCTGCTCCTCACGTTCCTCGGCCTGGCCACGCTCCTCGGGCTGATGACGCGCCTGGGCTACCGCCACCGGCTCTGGGTTCCTCGGCTCGTCTGCGACGGGCCGCGTTGCTCGCCTCCGGCCGCCGAACAGGCGTCGGAAGAAGCCCGGACGGATCGCCGCCGCGGGTTCGTTTGGGATCGTGACTTCGGGCTCCTCGGTCTCCGCCTCCCACGCCTCGGGCTCCCCCGGCTCGGGCAACACGGGCTCGTACGACGCAGGCTCGGACTCCACCGGCTCGGGCAACACGGGCTCGCACGACGCGGGCTCGGGGACCAGGGGCTCGGGCAACAATGCCTCGGGCGGGGGCTCCTCGGGCGTGTCAGCGACCGGCGCCTCGGCGATTGCCTGCTCGTCGACAGCCTCGGCTCCAGGCCGTGGTACCGCGGTGAGGATTACCCGGGTCCCCCATCCTGACGGCTCGAGGGTCACCGTGCCGCGTACATCCTCGCCCTCCCAGGCAACGGCGGTTTCCGGTTCGAGCTTGGTGATGCGGATCTCGCCAAACGCCCCGAGATGCTTGGCCAGAGAGGCAGCATCGCTGCACTCCGCCCACAGCTCAGGAGTTGACTTGACCAGCGTTCGGCTAGCTTCATGTTCGGTCATCGGCAGTTGGTTTCGCGCGGCCTGGCACGACTCCTTCCCCCGTCCGCGGGCTTGCACCACAACCCTCCGCAAATGACCCAAAAGGAGCCGAACATGAGCACTTCTGAGACCCCACGCCACGCTGCCGGCCTGGGCTGCATGGGTATGTCCGGCGTCTACGGACCGGCCGACGAGGACGAGAGCATCGCCACCATTCACGCGGCGCTGGACGCCGGCCTGACGCTGATCGACACCGGCGATTTCTACGGGATGGGTCACAACGAGATGCTGATCGGGCGGGCGCTCAAGAATCGCCGGCGCGATGAGTACCGCTTGAGCGTGAAGTTCGGCGCTCAGCGCGGGCCGGACGGGAGCGGGCTCGGCTACGACGCCAGCCCGAACGCGCTCAAGACCGCGGTCGCCTACTCGCTGCGGCGCCTGGGCGTCGATTACATCGACGTGTACCGGCCTGCCCGGCTGGATCCGGAGGTGCCGATCGAGGAGACGGTGGGAGCGATCGGCGAACTGGTCCAAGCGGGCTACGTACGAGCCGTCGGGCTCTCGGAGGTCGGGGCGGAGACGATCCGCAAGGCCGCCGCCACGCACCCGATCGCCGACCTCCAGATCGAGTACGCGCTGATCTCACGCGCGATCGAGGCCGAGATCCTGCCCACCTGCCGCGAGCTCGGCATCGCGGTCACCGCTTACGGGATCCTCTCCCGGGGCCTGCTGAGTGACGGCTTCGATCCCGACCGCCCCGCGGCCGCCGGGGACATCCGCGCGCGCTTCCCCCGCTTCAACGGCGAGAACGTTCGCCAGAACCTGGGCATGGTGACCCGGCTGCGCGGGCTCGCCGAGGCCCAGGGCGCGTCCACGGCCCAGCTGGCCATCGCTTGGGTGGCCGCCCAGGGCGAAGACGTGATCCCCCTGATCGGAGCCCGCCGCCGCGACCAGCTGACCGAGGCGCTCGGCGGCCTGGAGCTGACCCTGAGCCCGGAGGACCTGGCCGCGCTCCAAGACGCCGCGCCGGCCGACGCGGTGGCCGGCGGCCGGTACGCCGCGGCGCAGATGGCCGACCTCGACAGCGAACGTTGACCCCCAGAACCGAACGGTGACCCCCAGAACCGAACCGCCCTACTCCTCCTCGGCCACCACGACGATCCCGGTCGGGTGGTCCAGGAGCTCCAGGGTCGCGCGAGCCGCCGCGTCGACATGGATGCGGGGATGGGCGGGCTGCTGGTCCCCGCCGTAGGTGCCCGGACCGTAGAAGGTGCCGTAGCGGATCACCACCCCGCCGGCGGCGAGCACCTGGCGCTCGTGCTCGTGCACCCCCTCACCCCCGGTGAGCGGCGTCCAGGCGATGCTCTGAGCCAGAATCCGCGAAGCGCCGGCGACAGCCGCCGCGGCGATCAGGTTGCCGGTGCCCTCGGTCCGGATCCGGTTGTTGCGCGGGGCGTAGACGGGGATCTGATCGACCTGATCGGGCAGGTCGGTGAGCTGGTGGATGACGGCCTCGGACGCGAAGTCGACCACGGCTCGCTCCAGCGCCGGAGCATCGAACACGTCACAGACCACCGGCTCGGCGCCGAGCTCACGCAGCTCGTCCGCCTTGTCGGGTGAGCGCGTCATGCCCGCCACCGCGTGCCCGGCGCCCACCAGAAGCGGCACGAGCCGGCGCCCGATCACGCCGCTGGCGCCGGCCAGGAAGATCCGCACCTCTCAGGTGCCGGCGTGCGTGGCCATCACGAAGACCGTGATCACGACGAGCAGATCCAGGATCGCTCCGACGATCGCAACCTGCTTGACCAGCTTCTCGTACTCCGCGCTCCACGCCACGGCGCCGCCTGCGCCCGGACCGGCACCCGGACCGGCACCCGCGCCGGGAGCGGCCACCCCGCCGGAAGCGAAACCCGCCCCGGCGGCGGCCAGATCCCGCTCCGCGAGCTCGGCCAGCCGGCCATAGCGCGGGATCGTGAACGAGCCGACGGCAGCGCCGATCACGATCGCCACCCCGATCCCCCACGCGACGAAGAAGGAACCCCAGTGGTGTTCGGAGCTGGCCAGGTAGATGCCGGCCAGCACGACCACCCCCAGACCCGGGTTGATGAGGTAGCGGTCGATGCGCTGGAGCAGCGACCACAGCCACGGCATCACGCTCGGATCCGCCCGGCGGGCGGCGGCGAAGATCAGCGGATAGGCGAAGGTGGCGCCGAAGGCGACCACCACGGCGAGGATGTGGATCGCGAGCACGAAGCTCGCGAAGGCGACGGCGGGGGGTGCGAGCACAGTCACCGACGGCCTAGAAAGACGGCTGGTAGTCGCCGAATACGTCGCGCATCGCCTGGCAGACCTCGCCCATCGAGCAGCGATCCTTGAGCGCCGAGCGCAGCGCCGGCAGCAGATTGTCGGTGCCGCGCGCGCACTCGCGGACCTCGTCCAGGCGGCGCTGCACGAGCGCGTCCTCCCGATCGGCCTTGAACGCCTTCAGCCGCTCGAGCTGCTCACGCTCGGACTCGGGATCGACGCGCAGGATGTCGGTGACCTCGGCGCTGTCCTCGACGAACATGTTGACCCCGACGACCACGTCCTGTTCGATCCGGTAGCGCTCGTGGTAGCCGAAGGCTGACTCCTCGACTTCGTGCATCATGAACTCGATCGCCTGCACGGAGCCACCAAGCTCGTCGACCTTGGCGATCAGCTCGGCCGCCCGCGTCTCGATCTCGTCGGTCAGCGCCTCCACGAAATAGGAGCCCGCGAACGGGTCGACAGTGTCGGCGGCGCCGGATTCGTAACCGATGATCTGCTGGGTACGCAGGGCGATCTTGGCGGCGCGCTCGGTGGGCAGCGCCAGCGCCTCGTCAAAGCCGTTGGTGTGCAGCGACTGGGTGCCACCACAGACGGCGGCGAAACCCTGCAGGGCGACGCGGACGATGTTGTTCTGGGGCTGCTGGGCGGTCAGCGTGACGCCGCCGGTCTGGGTGTGGAAGCGCAATCGCCAGGAGCGCTCGTCCTGGGCACCGAAGCGCTCGCGCATGATCTGCGCCCACATCCGGCGGGCGGCGCGGAACTTGGCCACCTCCTGAAAGACATTGTTGTGGCCGTTGAAGAAGAAGGCCAGGCGGGGAGCGAACTTGTCGATCTCGAGCCCAGCGTCGAGCGCCGCCTGCACGTAGGCGATCCCGTTGGCGAGCGTGAAGGCAACCTCCTGGACGGCCGAGCAGCCCTTCTCGCGAAAGTGATAGCCGCTGATCGAGACCGTGTTCCACCTCGGCACCCGCTCGTTGCAGTAGGCGAACAGGTCGGTGGTCAACCGGATCGCCCCCTCCGGCGGGTAGATGTAGTTCCCACGGGCGATGTACTCCTTGAGGATGTCGTTCTGGGTCGTCCCCCGCAGCTGCTCGGCGGCCACGCCCTGCTCCTCGCCGACCAGCTCGTAGAGGAGCAGCAGCACGCTCGCCGGCGCGTTGATGGTCATCGAGGTCGAGACTTGATCGAGTGGGATCTGATCAAAGGCGGTCCGCATGTCATCGATCGTGTCGATCGCCACGCCGGTGCGGCCAACCTCGCCCAGACAGCGCGGGTCATCGGAGTCCAGCCCGAGCTGGGTGGGCAGGTCAAAGGCCATCGAAAGCCCGGTCGAGCCCTTGGAGAGCAGGTAGCGGTAGCGCTCGTTGGACTCCTTGGCGCTGGCGTAGCCCGCGTACTGGCGCATCGTCCACAGCTGGCGCCGGTACATGTCGGCATGGATCCCGCGCGTGTAGGGGTAGGCACCGGCCTCGCCGAGGCGCTCGCCGAGGTCAGCGGGAAGGTCTGACTCGTCGTAGGCGGGCTGGATCTCGATCCCCGAGTCCGTGAACCGGCGGGGATCGTCGGGACCGACGATGGGGGCAATCGTTCGGTGCTCGTCGGCCGTGGCCATGGGCGCAGGTTAGCGGGAGGACGGGCGCGTCACCGCGCCGTCAGCGCCGCGATCGAAGCCCGATCCGGAAACACGTGAACCAACCGCGGGACGTTTGCAAAGGCCCGGTCGGCCGACACCAGCATCGGCGCCGGGGCGGACAGCGCGACCGCGGCCAGCACGGCATCGAACGCCCCCAGCGGCTCGATTTGGCGGTAGAGCTCGAGTCCGGAGCGAAGCTCCTCGACCGTTACCGGGAGCAGGGGCGCGAGCAGGTCGGCGTAGTCGCGCCCGAGCGCCGCGGCATCCGCGCGGCCGCGGCGACGCGCCCGGACGTGCACCAGTTCCTGGATCACTTCGGCCGTGGTGGTGGCCTGGATCAGGCCTTGGGCGATCGCCTCGAGCAACCCGCGGCAGGGATCGCGCAACGGATGCTCGGCGCCCTTGGCGTAGACGAGGACTGTGGTGTCGAGAACGATCACGCCCGGCGCTCGTGCGCCGCGTGCAGCTCGGCTCGCAAGACATCGGGATCTGCAGGCACCGGCATGTCGTCAGCGTCGAGGATCCGGGCGGCGGCACTTAAGCGCCGCCCGCGCGGGGTCGCCAAGCCGTTATCGATCGCCTCCCGGACCACCGTGGCCACCGACACCCCGCGCGCCTGAGCAACCTCATGCAGCCGCTCATAGCGCTCCTCATCGAGCAGAACCTGTAGGCGCCTGTCCAACCGCATGCTCATACATTAGCATGCTCAGCTAGCTTGGCGAGCGAGAGCGGCCCGCACGGACGCGGACGCGCAGCTGGAACGCGCCCCCTACAGCACCTTCCAGAGAAACGCCTTGGTGCGCTCGTGCTGGGGGTTGCCGAGCACCTCGGCGGGCTGGCCGGACTCGACCACCACACCGTCGTCCATGAACACCACCGTGTCCGCGACCTCGCGGGCAAAGCCGATCTCGTGCGTGACGACGATCATCGTCATCCCGTCGTGGGCGAGCTGCCGCATGGCGTCGAGCACATCACCGACCAGCTCGGGGTCAAGCGCCGAGGTCGGCTCATCGAACAGCATCAGCTTGGGCTCCATGGCCAGCGCCCGGGCGATCGCCACCCGCTGCTGCTGACCGCCCGAGAGGGCGACCGGATAGACGTCGAGCTTGTCCGAGAGGCCAACCCGGGCCATCAGCTCGGTGGCTCGCTCGCGCGCCTGCTTGCGGTCCACCCCGCGCACTCGCATCGGGGCCAGGGTCACGTTCTCCAGCGCGGTCATGTGGGGAAAGAGGTTGAAGGACTGAAAGACCATCCCGATCTGGGCCCGCTTGCGCGACACCTCGTCGTCGCGCAGCTCGTGCAGCTTTCCGCCCGCTTCGCGGTAACCGACCAGCTCGCCGTCGACCGAGAGCCGGCCCGAGTTGATCTGCTCGAGGTGGTTGGTGCAGCGCAGGAAGGTGGACTTGCCCGAGCCCGACGGACCCAGCAGGCACATCACCTCACCGCGGCCGACCTCGATGTTGATCCCCTTCAGCACCTCGAGGGTCCCGAAGCGCTTGTGGACGCCCTCGGAGAGAACCATCGGTCCGCTCATCAGTGGCGCCCTGACCCCATGCTCAGCAGCCGCCCCGCTCCGCCTCCGCCGGACGCGCGCGAGAAGCCCCGCCCATAACGCCGCTCGATGAAGTACTGACCGACGTAGAGGACGCTGGTCATGATCAGGTACCAGATGCTGGCCACGATCAGCAGCGGAATTGTCTCGTAGGTGGCCCCGTAGATCTGTGACACCTCGTAGAACAGCTCGGCGTAGGAGATGGTGTAGACGAGCGACGAGTTCTTGAGCATCGAGATCGTCTCGTTGCCGGTGGGCGGGATGATCACCCGCATCGCCTGGGGCAGGATCACGTGGCGCATGATCTGTAAGCGGCTCATGCCCAATGAGGCTGCGGCTTCGCTCTGACCTTCGCCGACCGAGAGGAAGCCCGCGCGCACGATCTCGGCCATGTAGGCCGCCTCGTTCAGCCCTAGGGCGAGGATCGCCGCGTTGAAGGTCGTGATCAGCGTGTTGGCGTTGCCGTGCACGAGCCCCGGGCCGAACGGGATCCCGATCGAGATCACCGGATACAGCGCCCCGATGAAGCCCCAGAACACGACCTGGACTAGCAACGGGGTGCCGCGGAAGAACCAGATGTAGAGCCAGCTGACGCCCGAGATGAGGTAGTTCGGCGATCGGCGCATGACCGCGAGCAGCACTCCGAGCACGAGCCCGACGATCATCGAGATGACGGTCAGCAGGATCGTCCCCAGCACCCCGTGCAGCACGCGCGAGTCGAACATGTAGTGCCCGACCGCGCTCCACCCAAAGCGGCTGTTGGTCGCCGCCGAGCGGACCAGCGAGGCCGCCACGACGAGCACGATCACCGAGGCGACCCAGCGCCCGGGACGGCGCACCGGGACGGCCTTGATGTCGTCAGGCCGTCCCGATACGTCCGTTGATAGCTCGGAGGTGCTCACCTCGGAGCCGTAGTTTGCACTAGGTCGCCGCTAACTCGTGGCGCCGTTGAGCTTGGGCGCGGTGATGGCGCCGGCCTGAACTCCCCACTTGTCGAGGATCTTGGTGTAGCTCCCGTTCTTGATCAGCACGTTCAGCGCCGCCAGGACGGCCTTGTCGAGCCCACTCTTCTTGGGGATCGCCAGGCCATAGGGGGCGGTGGCGAAGTTCGAGCCGACGAGCTTGAACTGGCCGTTGGTCTTCTTGACCTGGTAGGCGGCCACGGGCGAATCGGCGAAGCCGAGCTGTGCCTTGCCGCTGGACAGGGCCAGGTTGGCCGAGTTCTGGTTGGGGAACACGAGCACGTTGACCGCCGGCTTGCCCGCCGCCTTGCACTTCTTGCTCTGGGCCGTCGCGTCGGTCTGCTCGGTGGTCGTGCTCTCGACCGCGACGGACTTGCCGCAGATGTCCGCGATTCCCGAGATCGCCGTGCCGCCCGAGGCCTTGGTGTAGAACGCCTCACCGGCCGAGAAGTAATCGACGAAGGAGACGATCTTCTCGCGGGCCTTGGTGTCGGTGAACGAGGAGGCCCCCAGGTCGTACTTACCCGACGCCAGACCGGGGATGATCGCGTCGAAGGTGGCGTTGACGACGTTGGCCTTGAGCCCCATCACGCCAGCCAGGGCCTTGACCAGGTCGGCGTCCATCCCGACGACGGTGTGGCCATCGGGGCCGATGAACTCGTTCGGCGCGTAGCTGGCGTCGGCCGCGACCGTGATCGTGCCCTTGGATTTGAGCGCACTGGGGACGAGCGCGGCCACCGAGGCATCGGCGCTCGGGCTGGCCGAGCTCGAAGTCGCGCTCGAAGACGCCGAGCTGCTCGAGCTCGACGACCCCGCGCCGGCGGCTGACGACGAACTGCTGCTACTGCCACAACCCACGATCGCCCCCGTCATCAACAGGGCCACCGCGAAGGAGATCAAACCCCTTCGTCTCTGCATAGTGCCTCCTCCGAGAAAAGTGTCGAGGCAGAATAGGCGCTATCGCGGGACAGCGACGGCCGGTTTAACTGGCCCCCAACACGAGATACCCTGGGAACTCATGCAGGTGACCGTGCGACTGTTCGCCGGCCTCCGCGAGCGCGCGGGGGCCGACCAGGTTCAGCTCGAGCTCCCCGACGGGGCGCGCGTCCGCGATGCCCTGAGCGAGATGGCGGCGCTGACCGCCGGCCTGCCGGTGGTAATGGCCGTCAACCGCGAGTACGCCGACGCAGAGCAGCCCCTCGGGGCCGGCGATGAGCTGGCCCTGATCCCCCCGGTCTCGGGGGGGGGCGCCGCCACAAGCCCCCACGTGCGGATCACCGACCAGCCGCTGCACCTGGATCGCCTGCTCGAGCTGGTTTCCGATCCGCGCGCGGGTGCTGTCACCACCTTCCTCGGGGTCACGCGCGAGGTCGCGGCGCTCGAGTACGAGGCGTATGCGGAGATGGCCGAGCCTCAGCTGGCCGAGATCGTCCAGGCGGCGATCGACGCGCACGGGCTGTGCGCGGCCGCGGCTGAGCACCGCACCGGCGTCGTGCCCCTGACCGAGGCCTCGGTGGCGATCGCGGTCTCGTCTCCCCAGCTCGTGGCGGCGTTTGCCG
>JBOGYN010000113.1:0-19111 GCA_050696855.1 Solirubrobacteraceae bacterium
CGGTCACCGGCTCGGCTCATCCGACGCGCGACGCCGAGCTGCTGTACCAGCAGCGCTCGTGAGTTCGGTCTGGCGCTTCGTGAAGCGCGAAGCGACGCGAGCGGCGGAGACCCAATCGCTACCCGCACGAGCAGGGACGCCAAGCTACCAGCCTCGCGAAGTCACTCCGTAACCAAGCGGCACGCGCGCCGGCGACCGCGATCACTGCCGCGTCCTTGAGCGAGCCATCGGCCTCGCTGCACCCCGGCCCTGACCATCAGGGTGGCAACGAACAGAGCGTCCCATGCGGCGCCCAGGATGGGGAGTCCTCCCCACCCGGTTTCCGGATTGCCACCCATAGCAGCACCGGTGATCGGCCGCGAAGGTTGTCTTACCCCACCAATGAAAGGCAGCCGTCATGAGCACTGTCTCCATCAGTCCGCATCGATCCCAACGCAACGTCAGCCGACAGACCCGACTGGTCGCCGAGCGCCGTGCCGACGGCGTCGATGTGCTGATCGTCGACGATCAGCCTTGGGCCATCCCTCGGGTTTCGTCGACGCCGGGCTGCAAACGACAGATCCGGGTTATCGCTACCGCCGAGAGCAGCGACGAGGCGCTCCGCATGGCAACGGAGCTGAAACCCGATGTCTGCATGGTTTCGGCCACGCTCGAGGATTGGCTGAGACTCGCGCCTCGCCTGAAGCAGCTCGACGAACCGCCGCGGACGCTCATCTACGGCGCCGCGGCGGACAGCCGGGTGATCGGCGCGGCGATAATCGCCGAGACGGACGGCCTACTGCGCCGCTACGTCGGGCCCGAGGAGCTAGCCGACATCATCAGGCGCGTGAGCTCGGGCGCGAAGCCGTTTCCGAGCCTGCAGCCGGAGCAGTGCCACGAGCTGCTGGATTGCGTGGATGACCGCGACCGAGCCATCGTGGCGATGTTGCTCGAGCGCGTTCCCGCGGATTACGTCGCGAGCACATTGGGGCTCAGCGCGCGCTCGCTCCGCGTGCGACGCCAGGCCATCCTCACACGGCTCGATGCCGGACGCGGCAGCGAGAACGATCGCCCGCGCCAGACTCGGTGATGACCGCGCACCGATCGACCCGCCGCGTTTAGGCTCGACGATGCCAGCCCGGAGCATTGCCGGAAACGGCGACGGACAACTCCTACCCGCCGTGGCTCGACGGACCCGAGCATGCCGCCGGCCGCCACGCTCGTGAGCCCCAAGCGCGGCGAGCGTGATTAGGTTCGGAGCAGAGCCGTGGCGAGCCTCGGGCCCTCGACCCACGTCGGCCGGCTGGTCTTGCGCACCGGTCCGTCGCGCTCCTGCCGAGCACGCGCCAGATGGCAGCGGGGGATACGAGCTCTGCCCACGGGCGACGCTCGCCGGGACAACCTTCAGGCCAGCTGCCAAATGCGGTCGGCATTACCGCTGAGCCGTCCCGGCCAGTTGACGTTTCGATGACCACGACTCGATCGTTGATGCACGCGTCTGGTGGCGCGGAGATGGGGACTGATCTCCATTTCAGGCAGACCGTCTCGGGTTGAACATATGACCATGACACCGCTGCAGCCGTCTCAACACCGCGACGGCGGCCTCCCAAGAGATTTGACATGACGAACCCAGCACTCGATTCAAAAAGCCGCCGGAGTAGGGGACCCTCCCCGCGCCAGGCAGCTAGGCGCACGGAAGTGTCTCGGTCGGCGCTGACGACAGTCAGACGCAGCAAGTGCACGCGGCATCGAGAACGTGCCGCCTACCACCAGGAGACAAAGACATGACCAGTCCCAACGTCAATACGAAACCTGCGGGTCGCGCCGATGACACCGGCGACGGGCTGCTGATGTTCCTCGTGTTCACCGCCGCGGTGCTGATCTCCACCGCGGCCGTCGTGCTCATCGCGCTGGTCGACGAGTGGTGGATGCTCGGCTTCGGTTTTGCGATCCACGTGATCATGACCGCCGTCGTCATGCTGACGATCGCGCACGTAATGGCCAGCCGCCGGCGCTCGATCGCCGGGCGCGACATACGGCCCAGTACAAGCGCGTCGGTGCGAACGTCGCCCGCAGCCTCGCAGCAAGCAGGTGCCCATCCGACGACCACGCTGACCCCGGAGCCATTTGCGAGTGTGCTCGACATTGGAGCTGACGCGGTGGCTGCGCAGGGCGACCGCGACTCGCATCAGGCTCCGAGCGCGCGAAACGGACAAGAAGGATTGGCCCGAGCTCGGGGTGCTGCGGTGGAGGCGCGCCTCACGCCGCGCGGACGCGCAACCCCCGATGCTCAAAGGTCAGAACTTGGGGGCGACCGCAGTCAGATGGCGAGACGTGTGCTCGTCGTGACGGACGAGAACCTGGCCTCTGCCAACGAGGTTCCCGGGGCGATCCTTGCGCAGATCGAGCAAGCAGCCGCTCAGACCGAGCACGCAGCCGAGGTCTACGTTGTTGCGCCGACGTTGACAACGCGGCTGCAGTCGTTGACGGGTGACATCGACGGCGCGCGCACGTCGGCCGATGAGCGTCTTGGGACCGTCTTCGAACATATGGACGCAAGCGGACTGGAGTTCCACGGAACGGTGGGGGATGAGGACCAAGTCACGGCGCTCGCCGATGCTCTGGACCGCTTCCCCGCTGATCTCATTCTGCTGCGGCTCCATGCACCGGGTAGCCAGAACGAGAATTGGCGTGAGCACCGGCTGGTCGACTGGGTCCGTACGCACACAACCGTGCCGACCATGGCGTTTTACTTCGACGACGAAGGCCACTTCATCGGGCGCGAGGAAGCCATAGCGCCGGTCCCAACCGCAGCCTGACGCTTGCTCGGCAAGGATGACGCAGGCGCGCTGCGACGGAGCGCCCGCCGGCCGGGCCGCCCGCGTGACGGTCTCGATCGGCGGCGGGGGCAGGTGGTGCTATTCGGCTGTTGGCGGTGGCCGCTCTCGCCAACTACCACTCGAGCCTCCGCGGGTTCTTACTCATCAGCGCTCGGCGTGTTCAGCGCGATCGCCGAGTGCGACGACGCTGTGGTCGCAGGGCCCAGTTTCGGTTCAGCGTTGGCCTGCTGGGCCGGGTGCGCTCGCACGACCGGGACCAGCTGTACCGCCAGCGGATCGAGGCCGTGCCGCCCCGCTCGTTCCCACGAATCTGGCATATTTACCTGAACTCCGATCAGCAATAATACGTTTAGCATCGGAGACACGAAAGGATCTGCTTTATGAGCCTGACCATCGGCGACGCCGCCCCTGACTTCACCGCGCAGAGCACCGACGGAGAGATCGCCTTCCACGAATGGATCGGCGATGACTGGGCTGTGCTGTTCTCCCACCCCCGAGCCTTCACGCCGGTGTGCACCACCGAGCTCGGCTACATGGCTCAGATCAAACCGGACTTCGACCGCCGCGGGGTCAAGATCATCGCCATCTCGACTGACCCGGTCGAGGGCAGCACCGCGTGGTCGCAGGACATCGCCGCGTCACAGGGAGCCGACGTCAACTATCCGATCATCGCCGACACCGACCACGCCATCGCCAAGGCCTACGGGATGCTCCCGGCCGACGCGGCCGGCGATCCGACCGCCCGGACTGCCGCGCAGAACGCCACTTTGCGCAACGTCTTCGTCATCGGCCCAGACAAGAAGATCAAGCTCGTGCTCATCTATCCGATGACGACCGGGCGCAACTTCGACGAGGTCCTGCGGGTGATCGATTCTCTGCAGCTCACTGCCGAGCAACAGCTGACGACGCCAGCCCAGTGGCAGCCCGGCCAGCCGGTGATCATCGCCGGGTCGGTGTCCGACGATGACGCCGCTCGGCGCTACCCGGACGGATGGGAGCAGCCGTTGCCCTACATGCGCATCGTTCCGGCACCCTGAAACCCGCGAACTCGTGTCCCACGGTTGTTGGCCACGAGCTTCGCGAGCGCGGAGACGCCCTGTGGCGGGACAGCGGGCAACGAGGAGCCCCGTTTCGCACTCATTGCCCGCTGTTCGCGCTCGGCTGGGATCGGCGCCGGCGGATCAGCGCTCGTCCTGCTCGTGCCCGACCCCGACAGGACGCGGCAGCACGAGCAGGGGACAGCGGGCTCCACTCGCCAGGTGCAGCGCGGTGCTTCCGAGCATCATTCGCCGAACCGGGCCGTAGCTGCGTGAGCCGACCACGAGCAGGTCGACTTCGGCTCCGAATGCAGCCAGCGCCTCGCTTGGTATACCCACGGCAATACTGCCGTCGACACCCGCGAGCAGCCGCAGCCGGTCATTGGCCGCCTGTTTGCCCACGTCGATGGCGGTGCCCCAGTCGGGGTCGAACGTTTCCCAATAGCCGACGCCTCCGGGGACGGGGCTGACGACCGTCAGCGCGCGCACCGCCGCGCCGTAGCGTGCAGCCAGGCCGCGGGCGCAGGTCAGCGCTGCCTCGGCTTCGGTCGTGCCGTTGTACGCCACACCGACCGTCTTGATGCTCGCCGTCGATTCGGCGTAACCGTGCGGCGCGACAGCGACCGCGCACGAGGCGCCGTTGAGCGACGCGCGGGTGTCGTCACCGATGAACACGCGGCCGAGAAACCCCCGGCGGCACGAGCCCACGACCAACAGATCAGCGGCGGATTCCTCGGCGAGCCGATGCAGACCGCGACCCACGGACTGGGAGGCGATATCCCTCACTTCGGCGATCACTGACGCCTGTGCGCGTTCGCGTTCGAGCATGTCTAGCGATTCGGCCCGTGCCGGCTCGTTGTAACTGCTCATATATGTCGTGCTGCCGGTGACCGATACGTGGGTCAGCGTCAGTCGGCCGTCTGGATGTCGAAGCGTCGCGCCAAGCGCGATTGCGTCACGGCCTGCCGGACTCCCGTCGACACCGACCAACACGTTGCCGAATCTGGTCGATTCATCGCGAACTGCGTGGCTCGCGGCAGGCTCCTCTACGGAGCGGTAAGTCAAGTCGAGTGTCTTGCCGGTCATGTCGGACCTCCTGATGTAGGCAATCTGGCGAAGCTGCGCGGACGAAGGCCCGGCGGCGATGTCTGCGGCTGGGCGCAATTGCTGGTATGCGGTTATCTGCAAGGTTGCGCCGAACACTCGGCGTTGGGAATGGCGATAAGCCCCCATCTCGGGTGAGCCGCCGTCGCAGATCGACGACGGCCGTCAAACCCAACGTGCGGCCGTCGCCAGCGCGAAACGCGCCGTCGTGTGTGTACCGACGATGGTCGCCCAGCCTCCGTTCGAGCGCTGTTCCAGTGAGGTGGGTCTCGGCTCAAGGGTGCGCAACCGGACGACCCCGAACATGAGTGTCGATGCCCATTTTGGGAGCCCAACCTGGCCCTTAGGCTCGGCGCATGCCTGTCACCGCCAGCAACACGATCCGATCGCACACCGACACCGGGCCCTGGAAGGGCGCGCGCCTTGCCGTCGGCGTCAACGGCCATCCGGAAGGGCGCGACGCCGCCGCGCTAGCGGCGACACTAGCCTGCACAAGCAGGCCCACGCCACGCTCGCTGAGACGCGCGGCACTCGTGCCTCACGCGCGGATGGTGGTCGAAACTGACGTCTCCGTCGCACGCGCCCTCGAGCGAGTCGCCCGACGCGAACATCGCGGCCTGCTCGTGATCGGATCCCGGCGCTGGGGACCGATCGCCCGCGTGATCCTCGGAAGCACCGGCGAAACCCTCCTCCACGGTGCGAGCTGTCCGATTCTCGTCGTCCCACGAACGCCGAACTGACCGAGAAGGCCGGGACGATCCTCAGGCGAGATCGCTCGGTTCGAATTCGGCGAGGATCGAGCGTTCCGCGCCGCGCGCGCTGCGACACGGAGGCCAAGACGACTCGCCGGCGTCTGGGAACACGCGCGTCGAGAGTTGGCCGTCAGCACGCCCTCCGGCGAACGCGCTCGAATCCCGCGCACACAGACAAACGTCCGGGGCACGGTCGACCGCGCTCACAACGACCCTCCCGACCGTCTGACTCAGAGTCCGCACGATCTCGGTGGCACCTCTGTTCGCCCTGCCGCAGCCAGCGCGTAGATGCCCGGCGCATTCTCAGCGGTCAAGGCGCAGCGAGACGCGGCAGAGTGCCAGCTCGGGCTCTGACCTCCGTCGGGATCGCGCCCCTCCGGGTCGTAAGAACCGGACACAACGCGACGCTAGAGGAGTGTGACATCGATCTTCGAAAAGGCATTCGTTGGTTCGACGGACTACGACCGGGCGCTGGCCGAGCCCCGGACGGCCTCGTCGATGGACGCCAAGTCGATCTTCGAGACGCTGGCGGACTCGGATTTGCGCGTCGCAGCCGACGTGCTGCACCCCGTCTATAAGGAGACCGACACCGCCGACGGCTACGTGAGCATGGAGGTCGCCCCCGAGTTGGCCCACGACACCGCCGGTACGGTCGCCGAGGAGCAAGCGTCTGTGGGCGAGCGTCGAGCGCCCCAACCTGATGATCAAGGTGCCCGGCACCGCCCGCGAGCTCGACCACTTCGCCGACCAGACCTTGCCGGGGATGCGCAGCCAGGTCGGCGGTCACGCCGAGAAGGTATGAGATGACTGCGACCGCGACTGCTGCTGATACGCGCGCGGTGTCGCTCGCGCGCCCGGAGGACCACGTGCTGATTCTGTTCGGCGCAACCGGCGACTTGGCCAAGCGCAAACTACTGCCCGGCCTGTTTCATCTCGCGGTGGCGGGAATGATGCCCGAGCGCTATCGGATCGTTGGCTCCGGGCGCCCTGAAGGCGCCCCGGACGCAGATGGCTTTCGTTCCCACGTACACGCGGCGCTGAGCGAGTTCGGCCGGCAGGAGCTCACCGAAGAGAACTGGGGCCCGTTCGCAGATAGCCTGTCGTTCGCAGCGGCGTCCGCCGAGCAGCCGGACGCCCTCGTGCAAGCAGTTGCCCGTGCTGAACAAGACCTCGGTGGCGAGCCGCGGCGGATGGCGTATCTGGCCGTGCCGCCAGCTGCCTTCGGGCCAGTGGTCTCGATGATCGGCGCCTCGGGTCTCAGCGATCGGGCGCGGCTGATCGTAGAGAAGCCGTTCGGGCACGATCTGGCCTCGGCGCGCGCGCTCAACCAGACGCTGCACGCCGTGTTCGACGAGTCGCAGATCTTTCGCATCGACCATTTCCTCGGCAAGGAGGCCGTCCAGAACATCTTGGCGTTCCGCTTTGCCAACGGCCTGTTCGAACCGGCCTGGAACCGCCGGCACGTCGACTACGTCCAGATCGATGTGCCCGAGAAGTTGACGATCGAGGGTCGCGCCGGGTTCTTCGAGCAGACAGGCACGTTCCGCGACATGGTCGTCACCCACCTCCTGCACGTGCTGGGCTTCATCGCCATGGAACCGCCCGCCCGCCTTGACGCCCCGTCGCTGCGCGACGCGACCCGACGGGTGTTCGACGCGATCAGGCCGCTCAGCACCCACCGGACGATCTTCGGCCAATACGACTCCTACCGATCAGAACCCGGCGTGGCTCCCGATTCGACGGTCGAGACGTTTGCCGCGCTTGAGGTCCTGATCGACAATGAGCGCTGGGCTGGGGTTCCCTTCCAGCTACGCACCGGCAAAGCGCTGGCGCAGAGCCGCCATACCGTCACACTCGGCTTCAAGGAGCCTGCCCGGCACATGTTCGAGCTCGCGGCCGGCGACGCGCCCGCGACGCGCCCCAACGAGATCTCCTTCGAGCTCTCAGACCCCGGTGTGATCTGGGTGGACTTCCTCGCCAAGCAGCCCGGCGCACGGATGGACCTCGGTGCCGCCTCGCTGACCTTCCGTTACGGCGACTCATTCGACATCGCCAACGAACTCGAAGGTTATGAACGCCTGATCCACGACACGATGCTCGGCGACCACACGCTCTTCACCAGCGCCGATGGAATCGAGCGGCTCTGGGAAGTCGCCGCGCCGCTGCTCGAGGACCCTCCCAAGCCGCAGCCCTACACGCCCGGATCATGGGGGCCCGACGCGATCGACGAGCTCATCGCTCCGCATCGCTGGCACCTGCCGTACGCGACCGCCGACGAGAACCGAGTCGGCTGAGTCTGCTCCGTCTGAGAAGCACCCCGCGAATCGATCGGGGCACGGCAGTCATGTCGGGCTGACCTCCCTGAGGCGGAGAACATCTCTTCACGCGATGGGGTTGGGGGAATCGGCAGCCTTCCGTCCCGCGCGCCATGTATGTCCCCGTAGGAGCCGACGCGGATCGGCGGGCGCTGCGCGCCTGGGTCAAGGACCCTCGCATCGGCCACGACCGGCATGTCTCATGTCTCATGCCGTATCGATCGATGCTGTCGCTACCGGGCCGGGAGGTGTCACCAGCTGACGCAGAACGTAGTGCAGGATCCCGCCGTGGCGGAAGTAGTCCGCCTCCTTGGGCGTGTCGATCCGCACGCGGACCGCGAACGCCTGTCCATTGGCGTCGACGGTCGCCTCTCGCGGAAGCTTGCCAGCATTGAGTGCGTCGGCGATGCCCGCGATCGAGTACTCCTCCTCGCCACTTAGGCCGAGCGACGCGACGCTGTCGCCGTCGGCGAACTGCAGCGGCAGCACGCCCATCCCGACGAGGTTCGAGCGGTGGATGCGTTCGAAGCTCTCGGCGATGACGGCGCGCACGCCGAGCAGCAGCGTGCCCTTTGCCGCCCAGTCGCGCGATGAACCCGACCCGTACTCCTTGCCGCCGATCACCACCAGCGGCACCTTCTCGACGGCGTAGCGCATCGCGGCGTCGTAGATCGACATCTCTTCGCCGTCGGGCAAGTGACGCGTGGTGCCGCCTTCCGTGCCCGGCGCGAGCAGGTTCCGCAGCCGGATGTTTGCGAATGTGCCGCGCATCATCACCTCATGGTTGCCGCGGCGCGACCCGTAGGAGTTGAAGTCCACAGGCTTGACCCCGTGCTTCTGCAGGTAGGCGCCGGCTGGCCCGTCTCGCTTGATCGAGCCGGCCGGTGAGATGTGATCGGTCGTCACCGAGTCGCCGAGCAACGCGAGCACGCGCGCGTCGTTGATGTCCGAGAGCGGCTCCGGTCTGGCCGGCATGCCCTCGAAGTACGGCGGCAGGCGAACGTAGGTTGACGTCTCAGCCCATTCGAACCGGTCGCCGGTCGGAACGACGAGCGAGTTCCAGCGCTCGTCGCCGTCGAACACCTCGCCGTAGCTCTTGCGGAACATGTCCGTGCGGACGGCTTGCTGGATCGTCCGGGCGATCTCGTGCTCGCTCGGCCAGATGTCGCGCAGGTAGACCGGATTGCCGTCGGTGTCCTCGCCGAGCGGGTCGCCGACGATGTCGGTGTCCATCGTCCCCGCGAGCGCGTAGGCCACGACGAGCGGCGGTGAGGCGAGGTAGTTCATCTTTACGTCCGGGTGTATCCGGCCTTCGAAGTTACGGTTGCCGGACAGCACGGAGACTGCGGCGAGGTCGTTGTCGTTGATCGCCGCTGAGATCTCGGCACGCAGCGGGCCTGAGTTGCCGATACAGGTCGTGCAGCCATACCCCACTAGGTTGAACCCGAGCGCCTCGAGTGGCTCGGTCAGGCCGGCGCGGTCGAGGTACTCGGTGACCACCTTTGAGCCCGGTGCGAGCGAGGTCTTGACCCACGGCTTCGGGCGCAGGCCGCGCGCGAGCGCGTTGCGGGCGAGGATGCCCGCCCCGAGCATGACGGAGGGATTCGAGGTGTTGGTGCAGCTCGTAATCGCTGCGATGACCACGTGGCCGTGGTCGAGCGTCGTCTCGGTGCCGTCTACGAGGGTGACCGCGACGGCGTTCGCGCGCAGCTCCGTCGCGCGGCCTGCCTGCCACTTCTCGGCCGCGCGGTCGTGCGAGCTCGGGCTGTGATCGGAGGCGCGCGCCGCGGCTGAGTGGCCAGGCACGCTGCTCGCCGGCGGGTCGCTTGAGGGGAAACTGCCAGCGGAGGACTCGTCACAGAGGTCGTAGTCGGGCGCCAGTCCCTTCAGTGCTTCACGGAACGCGGGCCGCGCATCGGTCAGCGACACGCGGTCCTGCGGGCGCTTGGGCCCGGCGATCGACGGCACGACGTCGCCGAGGTCAAGCTCGACGGTGTCCGAGTAGACAGGCGTCCTCGAATCGGCGTCATGCCAGAGGCCCTGCTCGTGCGCGTACGCGTCGACGAGCTCGATCTGCTCCTTCGGGCGGCCGGAGAACTCTAGGTAGCGCAGCGTCTCTGAGTCGATCGGGAAGATCGCGCAGGTGGAGCCGAACTCCGGTGACATGTTGCCGATGGTGGCTCGGTCAGCCAATGGGAGGTTTGCCAGGCCGGCACCGTAGAACTCGACGAACTTACCGACCACACCTCGCTTGCGGAGCATCTCGGTGACCGTCAGCACGAGGTCAGTCGCCGTCGCGCCCTCGGGCAGCGCACCGTGGAGCTGAAAGCCGACTACCTGCGGGATCAGCATCGACATCGGCTGTCCGAGCATCGCGGCCTCGGCCTCGATCCCACCGACACCCCAGCCCAGCACGCCGAGTCCGTTGACCATCGTCGTATGCGAGTCGGTCCCGACGAGTGTGTCTGGGTAGGCGAGGCCGCGCTCGTCGTCGACGAACACGACCCGCGCCAGGTACTCGAGATTGACCTGGTGCACAATCCCGGTGTCGGGCGGCACGACCTTGAAGTTGTGAAACGCTCCCTGTCCCCAGCGCAGGAACGCGTAGCGCTCCTGGTTTCGCTCAAATTCGCGTTCGGCGTTGCGCTGGAACGCGTCGCGGGTGCCGAACACGTCGACCTGGACCGAGTGGTCGATCACGAGCTCCGCCGGTGTGAGGGGGTTGATCTTCGCGGAATCGCCGCCCATTGCGGCCATCGCGTCGCGCATCGCGGCCAGGTCGACGACCGCGGGCACGCCGGTGAAGTCCTGCATCAGCACGCGCGCAGGCGTGAATGCGATCTCCTTGCTCGGTTCTGCGCTGGCCTCCCAGCCCGCGAGCGCCTCGACGTCCTCGGCGCTGACGGAACCATCGCCCTCTGTGCGCAGCAGGTTCTCAAGCAGCACCTTGAGCGAGAACGGCAGCCGTCCGACATCGAAGCGTGAGGGCAGCGCATCAAGTCGGAAGATCTCTAACCGGCGACCACCGACGTCGAGCTCGGCGCGGGCATCAAAGCTGTTCGCGGGCATGACCTACCTCCTCATTGTGGGGCTGGGCCTGGGACCTTGGCCCTGACGTCCTGGTTGGGGCCACGACGGCCTCCTCCGCAGGGGAGGAGGCCTCGCCACCGTGGTTCGGCTGTCTGCGCACGAGCTGGTCAGTCGCGGCGCAGGTTCTTGAGATTTGAGAATCCTGGGGGGTCGTACTTGGATGCCAGGCGCCCGAGCGTGACGGCGGTCAGCATCAGTGCGAAGTCGCGCAGGGCGATGTCGTAGTAGCCGGAGTAGCTGAGCAGGTTCACGACGATCCCGGCGAGCCAGGCGGCGACGATGTATGCCGCGTAGCGCGGCTTGATCGCGACGGCGACGCCGGCGACGATCTCGATCACTCCCACCACATGCATTGTGCCCAGCGCGCTGAGTGGGCTGAGATGATGAATCCAGGGAGCGAGGTAATGCTCCCAGTTGACCAGGGTGTTTGAGAACTTGTCGATGCCCATGATGATCGGCAGCGCTGTGAAACCGACGCGCAACAGCACGAACGCTTGGTAGGCGGGATCGCTCTTCAATCGGTCGAGGGCTTGCTGCCGGGTCCGAGACCCGGGGCGGGCGGGAACTGATGTGAGGTCGGCGGTTGACATTTGGAGCTCCTTCGCGGAGTGGACGTGGGCCTGTTCATCCTCTTGGCGTCATCCAACGTCGGCTTCTTACTGGCACCGCGTGCCGAGCTACTCGCTGATCCCCAGCGAGCGTAAGAACGGTTCGGCTGCGGACGCGTAAACGGATATGAGCTCGCCTTCGGATCGCGTCGCTTTCGTCCTCTCCGGGGGCGCAAGTCTGGGCGCCGTCCAGGTCGGCATGCTGCACGCGCTTTACGAGCGCGGGATCGTCCCGCAGCTGATCGTCGGGACGTCGGTGGGGGCGGTCAACGGCGCGTTCATCGCATCGCGGCCGCAGACGGTGGCGACGGCGCGGGAGCTGGCGGCGATCTGGCGGGGGTTGCGTCGCGGTCAGGTCTTTCCGCTCAATCCGCTCATCGGGGTGCTCGGCTTTATGGGATCGCGCGATCACCTCGTGCCCGGGTCAGGCCTGCGCAAGCTCGTCGCAGGGCACAGTCGCGGTCAGCGCCTAGAGGAGATGCCGATCGAGTTTCACGTCGTCGCGGTCGATGTGCTGACCGGCGAGGAGCTCCTCTTATCAAAGGGCCCGGCGCTCGATGCCGTCCTGGCCAGCGCGGCGATTCCGGCCGTCTTGCCGCCGGTGCAGTGGGAGGGCCGCGAGCTGATGGACGGCGGCGTGGCCAACAACACGCCGATCTCGCATGCCGTGGCGCTCGGCGCGCGCGAGATATACGTGCTGCCGACGGGGCACGCGTGCGGGCTCGAGCAGCCACCGGCGAGCGCGCTGGGAATGGCGCTGCACGCATTGAGCCTGTTGACGCACAGTCGGCTGATCGC
The DNA here is from genome assembly GCA_050696855.1 of Solirubrobacteraceae bacterium. Taxonomy (GTDB): domain Bacteria; phylum Actinomycetota; class Thermoleophilia; order Solirubrobacterales; family Solirubrobacteraceae; genus Palsa-465. Next base: position 12,524 of record JBOGYN010000113.1, read on the forward strand.
AGACATCGAGCTTCACCGCGATCGCGCGAAGCTCGTGGTGCTCCCGCCGCCGTGCCCGTTGGCAATCCAGCCGATCGACTTCGCCCACGCCGATGAGCTGATCGCGCGCTCGCTGACCGACGCGCGCAAATTCCTCGATAGCGGCGGCGCTGAGCGGCCGCCGATCCGGATGCGAATGCACCGCCACCAACCAGCGCGGCAAGGTAAGAAACGACCCGCGGACGTCACTAACTGAGCATGACGACGATCAAGCGAGATCCATCGACTGCCCCGGATCGGGTCCTCGAGTGGCGGATCGACCGACTTTGCGAAGTCGGCTGCTCCGTTTGGCTCGCGCAGGCGCTGGCTCGCGACCGCCGGTATGACCTGCATGCGCTGCTCGAGCTCGTAGACCGCGGCTGTAGCGGCGAGCTTGCCGCCCGAATCCTGGCGCCGCTCGAGGACGATCGAGAGCCATGCTGACGCGCGCGCAGAGCCTCTCAACCGAGCGCCGGGCCGTGCCGGTGCTCGCTAGGGTTGACCGCGCGTCGATGAGCCTGCCAGAGATCCCAGCAGGGCCGGCCCGCATGGACCGAGAGTCCGGGCTATGGCTGCAGCGGCTGCGCGTCGTGGGCCCGGAGCGCGACGCGGCGCTCACTCAGCTGCACGCGCTGCTGTTGCGGGCGGCACGCTTTGAGGTCGGCCGGCGGCACGCCGGCTCCGCGCATCTGCGCGGCGGCGACCAGGACGACCTCGCCCAACAGAGCGCCGACGACGCGCTCGTCGCGATACTCGGCAAACTTGACGACTTCCGCGGCGAGAGTCACTTTACGACCTGGGCTTACAAGTTCGCGCTCTACGAGGCCGCGGCCAAGGTGCGCAAGCGGGCCTGGCAGGGACGCGAGATCCCGCTCAAGGCCGAGACGTGGCCGTTGATCGTCGACGATCACCAATCCACGCCGGCGCAGGGCGCCGAGACCGCGGAGCTGCTGGCGGCGGTGCAGGACGGGATCGAGTCCCAGCTTACGCGGCATCAACGCGAGGTGCTGGTCGCGATCGCGCTGAACGACGTGCCGATCGACGTGCTGGCCGAGCGCCTCAACACGACCCGGGGTGCCCTGTACAAGACGATTCACGACGCTCGACAAAAGCTCAGAACCGCGCTGGCCGCGCAGGGGCTAAGTATCGACGACCACCGGAGCTCGACATGAGCCCACACACAACTCCGCAGGATCCCGACCGCCTGCTGGCGCGGCTGACCGGTCCGCTCGGTCCGGAGCTCAGCTGCGAGGAGTGCTTCGAGCAGCTCGACCGCTACGTCGAGCTCGAGCTGGCGGGATCCGACGCCGACGGCGCGATATCGGGCATGCACGCGCATCTCGAGGGATGCTCCGCCTGCGCGGAGGATCGCGACAGTCTGCGCGCCCTGCTGATCAGCGACGCCATCGACGGATAAGCCCGCCCCCGTGCGCTCGTGCGGAACTGCCACGCGTCAGTACGCATGACACCGGCAAAATTGCCGCCGGCGAGGTAAGAGAAGCCTCGGCCGCGGCGCTAAAGGAAAACATGAGCACGACATCCATAGTGGCGGCGTCAGACCGCGACCGCCAACCAACCGCCCCCCCCAGCCCCGGCAGCTCACAGCCCAGCGCATGCCGCGTCGTGGATCGCGCTGCCGTCGCTCGCGCCACGCGCGATCTGCTGATCGCGCTTGGCGCGGACCTCGACAGCGAGGGGCTGCGCGAAACACCTCGACGGATGGCTGCCGCCTATCTCGAGCTACTCACGCCCGAACCGTTCAGCATGACGATGTTTCCCAACGACGAGGGCTATGACGAGCTCGTCGTCGTCCGCGACATCCCGTTTCAGTCGCTGTGCATGCACCATGTGCTGCCCTTCTCCGGGGTGGCCCACGTCGCGTACCTGCCCGCCGAGCGGATCTTCGGGCTCTCCAAGCTCGCCCGAGTAGTCGACCTCTTTGCCCGTGACCTGCAGCTGCAGGAGCGGCTGACGACGCAGATCGCCGACTGCCTGCAGCAACAGCTGCAGCCCAAGGGAGTGGGCGTCGTGCTAGAGGCCGAACACCTTTGCATGTCGATGCGAGGGGTGCAGAAGCCCGGCGCCAAGACGGTGACATCCGCCTTGCACGGCCTCGTCCGTGACGACCCGCGCACGCGCGAGGAGTTCCTGAGCCTGACCGGAAAGAGAGCGAGATGAGCAAGCAGACATTCATCGTCGTCGGCGCGAGCCTGGCCGGCGCAAAGGCGGCCGAGGAGCTACGCGAGCGAGGGTTCGACGGGCGCGTGCTGCTGATCGGCGCAGAGCCCGAGCGCCAGTACGAGCGCCCGCCGCTGACCAAGGACTATCTCCGTGGCGACTCGCCGCGCGAGAAGGCCTACGTCCACGACGAGGGCTTCTACGCGCAGCACGAGATCGAGCTGATCACCGGCGCGACCGTGACCGCGATCGAGCCCGGCTCCTCGAGGGTCACGCTCGCCGACGGCCGGGAGCTCGCCTACGACCGGCTGCTCTTGACGACGGGCGCCGAGCCTCGGCAGATCCAGATTCCCGGTGCGGACCTTGACGGCGTGTACTACCTACGCACGCTGGCCGACTGTGATGTCCTGCGCGAGCGTCTGGATGCCGGCGGTCACGTCGTGGTGGTGGGCGCTGGCTGGATCGGCAGCGAGTTCGCCGCCTCCGCGCGCCAGCGCGGACTCGACGTGACCGTGATCGACCCGCTCAAACTCCCGAACGAGCGGATCTTCGGCCCGGAGATCGGATCCTTCTACCGCGACCTGCACCTAAACCACGGCGTGGCGCTGTTGCTCAGCGACGGCGTCCAGTCCTTCGAAGGCGACGGCACGGTCGCGCGGGCGCGCACAACCAGCGGCCGGCTCGTCGATTGCGACTTCGCCGTGGTGGGCATCGGGGTCGTGCCGCGTCTCGAGCTGGCTCAGCAGGCAGGCCTCGAAGTCGACAACGGTGTGCTCGTCGACGAGCAGCTTCAGACCTCGGCGCCGGGGGTGTTCGCCGCCGGCGACATCGCGCGGGCCTGGCACCCATTTTTCGGTGAGCGGATCCGGGTCGAGCACTGGTCAAACGCGCTCAACCAGGGTCCGGCGGCCGCCCGGGCGATGCTCGGCGAACCGGTCAGCTACGACCGGATCCCCTACTTCTTCTCTGACCAGTACGACGTCGGCATGGAGTACTCAGGTCACGCGCCGCAGTGGGACGAGGTCGTGCTCCGCGGCGACCGCGCCGACGGGGAGTTCATCGCCTTCTGGCTGCAAGACGGGCGCGTGATCGCCGGCATGAACGTCAACGTGTGGGACGTCAACGAACACGTCCAAACGCTAATCCGCTCACGCCAAGCCATTGATGTCGCCGCGCTGATCGACCCCGACACGCCGCTCTTGTCGCTGATCGGCGAAACCACTCCTGGCAGCTGAACGGAGAACGAAAATGGCACCCAACCCCTACCTGAAGCGGCTGCACGACGCCGGCGTCTCGATCTGGCTGGACACGATCTCCCGCGAGCTGCTCGACAGCGGCGAGTTCGCGTCCCTGATCCACGACTCCAGCGTCACCGGCGCGACGTCGAACCCGACGATCTTCGCCAAGGCGATCACCGGATCAGATCTCTACGACGAACAGCTCAGAAGCCTGGCCTCTGGCGGCATGCGCGACACGCAGGAACTGTTCTTCGCGCTCGCGCTCGACGACGTTCGAGAGGCCGCCCGCGCGTTGCGCCCAACATACGACCACAGCGGCGGGCGTGATGGGTTCATCTCGTTTGAGTGCACCCCGGATCTCGCGGACGACACCGACGCCACGATCACCCAAGCCATCGATCTGTGGCAACGCCTGGATCAGCCGAACGTGATGATCAAGGTTCCCGGCACCGAAGCGGGGCTGCCGGCGATCGAAGAGCTCACCCGCCGCGGCGTGAACGTCAACGTCACACTGCTGTTCGCGATCGACCGCTACGAGCAGGTGATCGACGCCTATCTGCGTGGCCTGACTGCGCGCGCCGAGGCCGGCGAGTCGCTTTCGGAGATCGCGTCGGTCGCGTCGTTCTTTCTCTCGCGAATTGACACCAAGACCGACGCCCAGCTACCCCCCGAATCGCAGCTGCACGGACGCGTCGCGATCGCCAGCGCCCGCGTCGCTTACCAGCGCTACCTGACCAAGTTTGGCGGCCCGGAGTGGGAGCGCCTGCAGGCGCTCGGAGCCCGAACGCAGCGCCCGCTGTGGGCCAGCACCGGCACCAAGGACCGCCACTACTCCGACGTGCTCTACGTCTCAGAGCTGATCGGTCCCGACGTGGTCAACACGATGCCCGAACAGACGCTGCGCGCGTTTGCCGACCACGGCGAGGTCGCGCGCACGCTCAACGCCGACCCGAACGCGGCACAGACGACCCTCGCCGCCGCGGGCGCAGGGCTCGACCTCGACGGCGTGACCGCGACGCTCGAGCGCGAAGGCGTCCAGTCGTTCTGCGACTCCTACCGCCAGCTGCTCGACTGCATCGAGCGCAAGCTCGGTGCAGTCAAGCCGAACGGTGGCGCCCGGTAGCGCTTCGGGCGGCTCGCCATCCACGGCTGTCGCCCATCCGCATGAATGACCTAGAGCTCTTCTTTCACCTCCTGGGTGCGTTGCTGTTCGTAGCCGGGATCGTGCTCGCCGGCGCCGTGTTCGAGGTGGCTCGCCGACGCGAGCGGCCCGCCGAGATCGCCCTGCTGCTCGGGTTGACGAGGATCGGTGTGGTCCTCCTGGGCGTCGGCGCGCTGCTGCTGCTCGGCTTCGGTCTGTGGCTCGTGCACATCGAGCACCTCAGTTATGGCGCCGGCTGGGTCGACGCGGCGATCGCGCTGTACGTAATCGCACTCGCGCTCGGCGCGTCGGGTGGCCGACGGCCCAAGCAGGCACGCCGGCTCGCGACCAAGCTGGCCGCCGAAGGCTCCCCCGCGAGCGCCGAACTGCGCGCACTGCTCGACGACCGTGCCTCACTCGCCGCGAATTGTGCCTCCGCGGCGCTCGTGCTCGCGATCCTGGTGCTGATGGTCTAGCCGTAGCTGGTAGGCCGCCTCGCGGAGAACCCGTGGCGCCGCTGAGCGACCGCAACCCCAGCACAGGACGGCGTCGCTTCCAGTTGCGACGCAGCCCGCCGATGGACCAGCCGGGCTGTGGGCATTGCCTCGGCCAAGCGATGGGATCAACGACCCGGAGCCGTGGAGAGTGCTCTGACTGCGAGATACACAGCAGACCCCATAGCGCCGCGGGCCGTCCTGATGAACGATGGATGTTGCGATGAGCAGAACAACCTCACGGCCCGCGGGGATGCCTGAGTGGCGCCCGCACGCATCATCACGGCCAACTGTGGCCGACGTCGAGTGGCGCGTCTGGGTCCAGCGACTGCGCGCCGACGATCCCGGACACGGCCAAGCGCTCAGCGACCTGCGCGAACTGTTGCTGCGAGCCGCGCGCTTCGAGGTCAACCGCCGGCGCGGGGCGATCCCGCAGCTGAAAGGCGATGACCTCGACGACCTGGCGCAGCAGTGCGCAGACGACTCGCTGGTCGCGATGCTCCGCAAGGTCGATGACTTCACCGGCGAGAGCCGCTTCACCACCTGGGCCTACAAGTTCGCGCTGTCGGACATGGCCGCAAAGATCCGCCGCCTCTCCTGGCAAGGCCGCGAACTGCCACCCGAGCCCGAGGGCTGGCCCGCGATCGCCGACGGCGAATCCACGCCGCACCAAGATGTCGAGACGAGAGAGCTCTTGCCGGTACTGCAGCAGGCGATCCACACCGACCTCAGCGCGCATCAACGCGCCGTCCTGGTCGCCGTCACAGTCAACGACGTCCCCATCGACGTCCTTGCGGAGCGCCTCAACACGACCCGCGGAGCGCTCGAGAAGACCATGCACGACGCGCGGCGCAAGCTCCGAGCGAACCTCGCCGGACGCGGGCTCCGCGCCGGGCGTACTCAGAAACCGCAACATCCTAATCACAGCTGACCTGCAGTTGCGCGCGTCCGACGTTGCGCTCGCCAGGGCCCGCGGTGCCTGACCGGCGCTATCTGACTCGCTTCGTCGCACCGGAGAGGGCAGCGCCTGCACGAAATCGGCCGCAGCGCCTCACAGGCCGCCATGAACCGGGAGTCGCAGCACCCGGACGTTCTTTACGATTTCGGGAGCAGATCCGTCCACATCGGAGGGACGCTCGCCGTAGCCGCGCCTCAGGAGGCGAGTGAGACGAAGCCGCCGACGATCGTGCCGTAGCCAACGCCGGCGAGGCTACAAATCGGCGAGGACACCCCGCACCTATGTGGCATATATGCAACAAGCGTGCTACTCTCTTCTCGTGCCCAAGAGGAACGCAGACACCGTCGCGAGGGAGCTGCTGTTCTCCGAGAGCGAGCGTGAGGCCCACGTCCTGGCCGTGCAGGCGCAGCTCGCCCGCAACGCGCTGCTGACAGCGCTCGAGACGGCGCGCGCCGGGCAGGGCCTGACGAAGGCTGAACTCGCGTCTCGCGCCGGCCTCGAAGCTTCAAGCGTGAGGCGGCTGCTCACGTCGAAGACGGCGAACCCGACGACTGAGAACGC
>JBOGYN010000114.1:0-38937 GCA_050696855.1 Solirubrobacteraceae bacterium
CGTCTAACCTCGCCCGTTCGGTATGGCCACCCGCTCAGACATCCGCAACATCGCGATCATCGCCCACGTCGACCACGGCAAGACGACCCTGGTCGACGCCCTGCTGTGGCAGTCGGGCGCGTTTCGCTCCAATCAGGATGTCGCCGACCGGGTGCTGGACTCGATGGACCTGGAGCGCGAGAAGGGGATCACGATCCTGGCCAAGAACACGGCCGTGCGCTACGGCGACGTCAAGCTCAACATCGTCGACACGCCGGGCCATGCCGACTTCGGGGGAGAAGTCGAGCGCGGCTTGACGATGGTGGATGGGGTCCTGCTGCTGGTCGACGCCAGCGAGGGTCCGCTCCCGCAGACCCGCTTCGTCCTGCGCAAGGCGCTCGAGCTGCGCCTGCCAGTGATCCTCGTGATCAACAAGGTGGACCGCCCCGACGCGCGCATCGACCAGGTGGTCGACGAGGTCTACGAGCTGTTCCTCGATCTCGACGCTGACGAGTCCCAGATCGATTTTCCGATCGTCTACACCAACGCCAAAGCCGGGCGCGCGTCCCTCGATCCAGCCGACGAGGGCACGAATCTGCAGCCGCTGCTCGACCTGTTGGTGACGCAGATCCCGGCGCCCGAATACGAACCCGACCACCCCCTGCAGGCGCACGTCACCAACCTCGACGCGTCGCCGTACGTCGGCCGCCTGGCCATCTGCCGGGTTCGCAACGGCGTCATCCGCAGCGGCGAGATGGTGGCGTGGTGCCGGACCGACGGCACGGTGCAGCACGTTCGAGTGACCGAGCTGTACGTGACCGAGTCGCTGGATCGGGTGGACGCCAAGGAGGCCGGACCGGGCGAGATCATCTCGGTCGCCGGGATCGCCGAGATCACGATCGGCGAGACCCTGGCCGACGCCGAGGACCCTCACCCGCTGCCGGTGATCACCGTCGACGAGCCCTCGCTGTCGGTGACGATCGGGATCAACTCATCGCCGCTGGCCGGACAGGACGGCACCTCCCTGACCGCCAGCCAGGTCAAGGCGAGACTCGAGCGCGAACTAGTCGGCAACGTCTCGTTGCGGATCACCGAGACCGAGCGTCCCGAGATCTGGGAAGTCCAGGGCCGCGGCGAGCTGGCGCTGGCCATCCTGGTCGAGCTGATGCGCCGCGAGGGCTTCGAGCTGACGGTCGGCAAGCCCCAGGTGGTCACCCGCGAGATCGACGGTACCTGGCACGAGCCGGTGGAGCGGATGAGCGTCGATGCGCCGGATGAGTACGTCGGCGTGATCACGCAGCTGATGGCCCTGCGCAAGGGTCGCATGGAGCAGATGGTCAACCACGGCACTGGCTGGGTACGGATGGAGTACCTGGTCCCGGCGCGCGGTCTGATCGGCTTCCGGACCGAGTTCTTGACCGAGACCCGAGGCACCGGCCTGGTCCACCACGTGTTCGATCGCTGGGAGCCGTGGCACGGGGAGCTGCGCACGCGACCGACCGGCTCGCTGGTGGCCGACCGGCGCGGCACCGTGGCGGCGTTCGCCCTCTTCAACCTCCAGGAGCGCGGCACCCTGTTCGTGGAGCCCGGCGACGAGGTCTATGAGGGCATGATCGTGGGCGAGAACTCCCGGGCCGAGGATCTCGACGTCAACGCCACCAAGGAGAAGCATCTGACCAACATGCGCCAGTCGACCTCCGACGAGCTGATCCGCCTGGTCCCCAAGCGCGAGCTCTCGCTCGACCAGGCGCTCGAGTTCCTGCGCGCCGACGAGTGCGTTGAGGTCACCCCCCAGGCGGTGCGACTGCGCAAGGTGGCGCTCGACAAGAACGCGCGGGTCAAGCTGGCGCGAGCCGGCGCGCGGACGGGGTAGCACCACCGGGGCGTGGTCCGGGTCCTCCACGGCGGGGCGAGCCGGCGCACGACCGCGATGGTCAGCCCGACCCAGCTCTCCGTGCTGCGGATGATCCCGATCGCCCGCCGGATCGCTACGGACCTGATCGTCCACGGGTCCCGGGACCGGATCGCCAGTCCGGAGCGCTCGGCGGCGCTCGCCCGCGCAGCTCAGCGTCAGCGCCCGGGTCGGCTACATCACGGTGCAAGGCGGCAAGCACGCCATGCTCAGGCGCCACTCATTGTTCGACGGCCTCGCCGCTGAGTTCTGCTCGGTCAGCCTGCTCGGGTCCAGCGCGACGGGTCCGATCGCGCGCCCGCCGGGCAGCTAGGGGTGGATTTCGATCTGACCGGTCAGGTCAGGAAGGTGGTGAGCGTGCACCACACCTCGCGGGCCATGCCCATGCCCACGTGGCTGGTGTGCACCTCGATCGCCTCGGCACCGGGATCCAGGCACGCGCGCCATCTGACCACCTCGTCAGTGCGCGAGTAGAGCGAGAGGAACCCGGGACCGTCCGGGAAGGGCGCGGCGACGGCGTCACGGGTCCGCGCACAGCACTCGCCGCGCAGGCAGGAGAGACGGAACATCCCGGGCACGCCGAGGGTGCCGAGCGCGCCGACGGTCACGATCGACGGCCACACCCGCGGCTTGACAGCCAGCTGGTCAAGAAGGGGCGACCCGAGGGTGACGAGCGTGGCGACGAGGTCGGGGCGCAGGACCGATAGGGCTCGGCCGATGGCGCCCCCACGGCTCTGGCCGACGATCAACGCCGGCTGCCCGGCGCTCTGCACCGCCCGCTCCAGGCGTTCCTGGAGCCGCTGAACCGTCTCCTCCATGCAGCCGGTGTTCCACGTGATTCCGCTGCGCGCAAGCTCGTATCCGCCGGTCCGCAGCCAGACCGCCATCCGGGTCAGGCTGGTGTCGCCGGCCAGGAAACCCGGGATCAGCATCACCGGCCGGCCGTCGCCATCGGGGGCCTGCGGCCAGTGCACCGGGTCCTGGGTCGACCGCCATTCGGTGACGAGCCGCGGCCGCGGAACCGTCAGCGGCAAGCCGAACCGCGGGGGAGAAAACGCTTCCGTGGTCATCTCTACCGAAAGCGTACCCGAACTGATGTTCCCGGCCGCGCCACGTTCTGATCGCGGCCGGCGCGCCCGGGGCTGGCGGCGCGCCCGGCGCCAGCCTCGCCCTGATCAAAGCAACCGGTAACGTGGCCCCGCGTGGCTCGCCGAGCGCAGACTCCACCCCCCACGGGCGAGGCCGCGCAAACGGTCCGGGCTGCGCCGGCGGCCAGGGTCGTGGTCGTGATGCCGGCTCGCAATGCGGCGAGAACACTGGAGCAGACGGTGTCGGCGATACCGGCGGACATCGTCTCCGAGATCATCCTCGTCGACGACAAGTCGACCGACGAGACGCTCGAGGTGGCTAGGCGGCTGCCGCTGCACCTGATCTGGCATCCACACAACGTCGGCTACGGCGGCAACCAGAAAACGTGCTACCTGGAGGCCCTGCAACGCGGCGCCGACGTTGTGGTCATGCTCCACCCCGACGGCCAGTACGAGCCGGGGCTGATCCCGAGGATGGTGCAGCCGATCCTTCAGGGCGAGGCCGACATGGTGCTGGGGTCCCGGCTCGCCGAACCCGGGGTATGGAGAGCGAGCGGGATGCCGCGCTACAAGTTCGTCGCCAATCGCGGGCTGACGATCATCGAGAATGCGATCCTCGGCACCAACTTCAGCGAGCTCCACACCGGCTACCGGGCCTTCTCGCGCGAGCTGCTACTGACCGTCCCGTTCCTGCGCAACTCGATCGACTTTGTGTTCGACTCCGAGATGGTCATGCAAGCGGTCCAGTTTGGCTTCCGGATCGTGGAGGTGCCGGCTCGAACCCGGTACTTCGCCGACGCCTCGTCGGCGACGGCGTCCCAGTCGATCGTCTATGGGGTCAAGACGCTCGGTGCGGCGCTGCGGCTCGTACTCCACCGCAGCGGTGTCCTGCGCTCCCGCAAGTTCGTCCCCTGAGCCGGTACTTCCGATGAGCGCCATCGCCTCGAGCAGCCGCCGGTGGTCGCACGGCATTAGCGTCAACGCGGTCTCTGCCGAGGTACTCGGGGTGGCCGCTCTCACGGCGATCGCGTTCGCACTCCGGCTCAGCCAGCTCCATGAGTCGTTGGCTGGAGACGAGGTCTTCACCTACCAGGACGTCGTCGGGCACAGCTTCGTCTCGGTCCTCACCACCGTTCACGCCGGGGGCGAAAACTCTCCCCCGCTGTTCTTCCTGATGGCCTGGCTGTCGGCCAAACTCGGCGACCCCTCGGTCTGGATCCGTGTGCCCTCGCTGATCCTCGGCACCGCGACCGTGCCGGTGACCTACGCCGTCGGACGCCAGAGCATCGGCGCCCGGGCCGGCCTGATCGCCGCCGCGATCATGGCGCTGGCCCCGTTCGCCGTGTTCTATGGCGTGGAGGCACGGCCCTACGCGGCCATGACGTTCTTCGTCGCGCTCTCCACACTGGCGCTCTTGCACGCGGTGCGTCCGGGCACGAGCCGCTGGTGGTGGGCGCTCTACACGCTCGCGGCCGCGGCCGCGGCCTACTCGCACTACACCGCGATCTTCCTCCTCCTCGTGCAGGCGGTGTACTCGCTGTGGGCGTGCCGCGGCGCGATCAAGACCACCTTGATCGCCAACCTGGCCATCGGCGTGCTGTACCTCCCGTGGCTGCCGAATGTGCGCGGCAAGGCGCTGGCGGTGATCGGCGCGCTGTATCCGCTCGGCTTTCACCGCGTCCTCGCCGACCTGCTGCGCCCGATCCCGGGGCATCCCGGGGTCTCGCTGCACCAGATACCCACGGTCCTCGGCTTGATCGCCTTCGCCGTCTGCGTCGCCGCGGGAGGAGTTGCCCTGGTCATCAAAGCGCTGCGCGCTGATCAGACCGGGTGGTTCGGCCAAGCGGGGAACCGAGCCGGCCTGATCGTCTTGCTGGCCCTCGCGACTCCCGTCGGGCTGCTGCTCTACAGCCTGATCTTCACCGACCTGTGGCTCCCGCGGGGGCTGTCGGCGTCGATGCCGGCCGCGGCCCTGTTGATCGGCGGGCTGCTGGCGGCCCTCCCAGCGCGGCTGAGCGCCCTCACCGTCGCCGTGGTGGCGGTCGTGCTGACGACCGGCACGCTGCGCAGCTTCGAGCCGGCCTACGCTCGCGGTCCCTATCGAGCTATCGCCACCCGGCTCGATCGCATCGCGTCGTCGCACAGCCCGGTCCTGGTGGTGTCACTCCAGGGCGCCCTCGCCGTTCCCGAGCAGACGCACCGCCCCCACGACTTCGTCGCTTCCCTGCGCGCGATGTGGGCGACGACCCCCCGCGGGGGTCATGCCTACCTGGTTCTGGACGACGCGATTGACCACGCGACGAAACTCGTGGCCCGGGGAGCTCTACACCGGCCCGGCTTCAGGCTGCAGGCTCGCCGGCACTACGCCGGCGCCTCACCGACCGAGCTGCTGACGTTCGTGCGCACCGGCAGGTGAGCCTCAGCCGGGAGCGTGCTCGGCGGCCGTCTCAAACACGGTCAGGCAGCCAAATTGCCGGACCGGTCGGGCCAGCGGCGCGAGCTGTCGGGTCAGCGATGGCCGCAGATGACAATCGGCCAGCACATACACGGCCCGGGAGGCACGGAGGATCTCCCGATGCCGGGCGCCGGTCGGGTCGTAGGTGGCGGGATCAAAGAACACCCCGGCCGTGACGAAGTTTCCGTGCGGCTGCCACTGGGGGTGCCCGGCGAAGACCGCCCGACCGGTAAAGGCGGGGACCGACATCGACAGCAGCCAGGGCGCCAGCACGCCGCCCCGCCGGGCGGCGCGATCGAGGTAGGACATCGCGGCCGCCTGGTCGGCGCTGAGCCGAAACTCCTGAGCGGTGAGGGCACCGCCCGTGGTGGCGGCGAGACTGTCGCGGACGCCCTGAGCGTGCAGGATCATGGCCGGGACGGTGCCGGCCAGGACGGCGGCCAACGCGAGGGCGCCGGCCAACGCCGGAGGCACGCCGGCGCGGATACGACCGACGATCCGCGTCCGCACCCGGCCCCATCCCCGCACGGCGAGGATGGCCAACGGCAGCGTGACCCCGGCCAGCGCGTGGGGCGGAAACTGGGGGACGATCAGGTACACGCCGGCGCAGGCCAGAGGCCACAGCAACAGCATCCGCTCACCGTCGTCGCCGGAGCGTCGGGCGCCCGCGAGGGCCAGGGCGACGAGCGGCCCGAAGGACGCCAGAAGTGCCCACCACGTCCCGGTTCCCGTGGTCGCTGACTGACTCTGAAACGAGCTCCAGGACCGGTCAAACCGGGTCAGCGCGACGCCGTAGAGGAGGGGCGCGACCGTCGCTGCGCCTGGGATGAAGAGGGCCGACAGCCGCCGCCGAGATGGTCGCATGGCCCAGACTACGGCGAGGATGCTCAGCAGTGTCACGCCCTGCCAGGGATGCAGCCACGCCACGAGCAGCCCGGCGAACCCGGCCACGATCGTGAGCCGCGGATCGATCCGCCGCTGGCGGTCGGCGTCCGCCAGGAGTCGCTCGCAGGCGAGCAGAAACACCGGCATCAGCCCGAGCGCGATTGCCGCGTGCTCAAACCCCCACAGGTTCAGAGACGCGGTCGCGTCGTCGGTGGTGAGCACGAGCTGAAACCGATGGAGCGGGGAGAGATGGCCGGTCCAGGTCGCGATCGCCAATACGGGGCTCTCGTAGAACAGGGCCAGCGCGAGCGCCGACATCGCCGCCCAGCGGCCGACGAGCAGCCGCCGCGCGTAGAGCGCAAAGCCCACGAACAGCACCAGCAGCGCGACCGGCTTCCAGATCAGGTAGGCGAGCTGGATACTCAAGCCCAGCCGCCAGAGCAGACCGGAGATCAGATACATCGGGTGGAGATAGTCGTGCGGCGTCCCGCCGATCAGCCACAGGTTGGAGGCGAGCACGTGGCTGCCCTCGTCCCGGATCCAGGCCAGGTATTGAAACTGGTCAAAGAAATCGGCGCCGTTGGTGCCGACCAGGACCCCGCCGGAGACGGCGACGTGAGCGGCGAGCGCCACCAGCGGGGCGAAGGCCCAGACCGTCAATACGGCGAAGATCGCAGCGTCACTGCGGATCACCTGCCCGGACCGAGACAGGAGCCCGCGCGCAGTGGTCGCCGGCATCAGGCCTTGTCGCAGATCACCACGAGGTCGAACGCATGCTCGAGCCCCTGTTCCGAAAGCCAGAAGTCCCCAGGCTCGATCTCGAGCGCACCGGCGCGCGGCGTGGCTCGATCGGCGCGCAAGCGCCAGTCGTAGAGCCGCTGGCGCAGACGACGCGGAATCAGGCGGCGCAGGCGCAACGGATCCCGCGCCAGGAGCCGGTCGAGCTCGCGGCGCTCCTCGTCGTAGATCGCGCGGTAGCGATCTGAAGCGTCGATCCCGCGCACGTCCGGGGCGGCGAAGAACGGCGCACAGAGCTCGCGCAGCGCGGCAGCGTCGTACTCGACGTAGTGGTAAGGATCGATGATCTCGTCGGGTCGGCCGAAGGTGAGGCGGTTGGGAGTGACGAAGATGGCCCGCCCACCCGGCTCGAGAACCCGCACGACCTCGGCCAGCGCCCGCTCGGGATCCGGAACATGCTCCAGCGACTGCACCGAGAGCACCGACTGAAACGATTCGTCGGCCAGGGGCAGGCGGCGCATGTCAGCCAGGACGGTCTCACGGCCCTGGCCGGCCAGTGCGGCGGCGTCCAGATCGACGCCGACGGTCACACGCGGCAACAGCTCACGGTAGGAATGACCGACGCCGCATCCGAGATCGAGCACCCGGCCATCGCCCAGCAGTGACGCGCACAGGCGGTAGGCAGCGACGTGGCGCTGGAAAGTCGGGTTGAAGCCGGCCCGGGCCGTGGTTACGCGCTCACCGGTGATCATCGACGTCTCGCCTCCACGTACACGGTGCCGCCGGCGCGGAACGCGATCTCGGCGATTGCCGGCAGGCCAGCCGCCGGCACCATGACTCCGGCGGCCAACAGCACGGCCAGACGGCGAGCGCCGACGCTGGGCGTCTCCTGGGCCTCGTGCCGCCTGATCGCGCTGTACAGGTGGGGATGACCGGGAAGCTCGCCGACCATTCCGTGCAACCACCCGAACAGGATCTGCCCCCCACGCCAATGGCTGACGCGCTCGAGCTTCAGCCGTCGCTCGCGAAGGCCCGCCTCCAGCGCGGAGGCCGGCAGATGCACCAGGTGGCGCGGGAGGTCCAGGTGAAGCCACCGGTCGCCGAAGCAGCGCGCCTGCCAGCTGGAAAGGTTCGGCACGGCGATGACCACCACGCCCGCGGGACGCAGGAGGGTGACGGCCCGATCGAGCGCGGCCGCCGGATCGGGCAGGTGCTCGAGCGAGTGCCAGAACACGACGGCGGCCCATTCTCCGGGCCGATCGTCGAATCCGTCGATCTCCTGGTCCAGCGCCCCGTCGTGGCCGGGGGTCCGCTCCAATCCGACCGCCTCGCGCCCGCGGGCGCGCAACGCCCGCAGCAGCGACCCGTCGCCGGAACCGACGTCGAGCACCGGGCCGGGCGGGGCGATGCGGTCAAGGCGCCGGGCAAGCGTCCCGCGTGAGAAGGCCAGCAGCCGATCTCCGCCGCCAGCGAACCGGCCCCCGACGGGCCGGTAGGCGGAATAAGCTCGCTCGAGTTCGGCCTGGCTGGGCGCTGGATAGGTGGTCGCCGCCCGGCACACCGGGCAGGTCGCAAGAGCGGTGCCGGTCGGGCTGGCGTGAGCGCCACACCAGGCGCACTGCGCCGCGCCTGCACGCCCCGCAGCGGCCGGCTCACTCATCTTCGACGGCACGCCGACAGAGTAACTCAGCTCAACTGCGCCGGATGACCGCCGGCCCGCGGCCCGCGGAAAGGACGCTTGGGGATCGCCGAGGCGATCGCGCTCGGGCTGTGCGCCGGCGCCATCCGGCGGGCGCTGAAGGCCGCTGGCAGCATCGGAACAGCCGCCACCAGTCCCCGAACATGGGCCGTCAAGCGCCGCTCACGCAGGGCGTGCCAGCCCCAGCCGAGCTGGCGGTACACGACGTACGGCAGCCAGCGCAGCGGAAAGGTTTTGGCCACGAGGACGAGGGTGTTGCGCGTGACGAGGAACTGGTGGCCACCCGTGAGCTGCTTGGCGGAGCTCGCTCCCGCGTGCCAGGCCACCGCGGGCTCATAGCGACAGGTCCACCCCGCGAGCGCAAGGCGCAGCGCCAGGTCGACATCTTCCAGGTAGGCGAAGTAGCGTTCGTCAAAGCCGCCCAGCTCGAGTACGGCCGCGCGCCGGTACACCGCCGCGCCGGCGCAGGCTCCGAACACCTCCCCGGGAGCGTCCCAGCGTCCGTCATCGAGCATGAAGCGGCCCCGCTGCTCACAGGCGCCGTCCCGGCGCAGCACGTCACCGGCGTCATAGACGCGGGCGGGATCGGCGAGCGAGAGCATCTTGACGGCGACCGAAGCGGCCTGCGGGTAGGCACGCAGGGTGAGAGCCGTCCGCTCGAGCCAGTCCTCGGCAAGCACGATGTCGGTGTTGATGAGAGCGACGAGGTCAGCTCGCGCGGTGGCCAGCCCGCGGTTGGCGGCGTGGGCGAATCCGGTGTTTCGCCCCAGCTCCAGCACTCGGACTCCCGGGTGCTCGCCGCGCAGGTACTCCAGCGAGCCGTCCGTCGAACCGTTGTCGACGACCACCACCTCCAACGGAACCAACCGCTGGTCTCGCAGCGACTCGAGACACCCGGGCAGCCAGTGGCGGCCGTTCCAGTTGGGGATCACGACCGATACCGCAGGCAGACCGGCCGTCACAGCGCCGCGCCGCGGTCGTGGCCGCTCATCGGCGATGATCCACCGAGACCATGATCGGACGCGTCGTCGCCATCTCAGCCGCCGTCCTGGTGTGCGCCTGGTTCGCGCTCGGCGCCCGCCAGGCCGTCGACACGAGCCGGGCCACCGCGGTCGTCAACAACGCCAACACCCTCACCCGTAAGCAGGCGGCGCAGGCCGAGGCGCTGCTGTCGAGTGCGTCGACCTTGAACCCGGACCGGCAGGTCGACATTCTGCGCGGCATCGTCGCACAGGGACGCAACGATCCCCGGCGCGCGCTGGCCATTTTCGAGGGGGTGGCTCGCGCCGAGCCGATGAACCTCACCGCCTGGCTCTATGTCGCGCAAGCCGGCTTCGGCCTGCCCGTGGTCAAGCACGCCGCGGATGAGATCGGACTGCTCGATCCGGGGCCGGGGAAGCACCGCTGACGCTCACCAGCGGGTGACCCTCGTCGCCGGGCGATCGGGCCATCAGCGCGCCCACGATCGTGTGAACCAGCCCGGGGCCGAGAGATTGCTCCCAGCTACGGCTCCAGCGAACCTGGCACTCGGCCAGCCGGCCGTCGACGTCCGCGACCCGCTCGACGGCCGCTCGGAGCCCGGCGAGCACCCCGTCGACCGTGGGTTCGGCGACGATCAGATTGCCGGAGATGGCCTGCATCGCCTCAGGGGTCTTGTTCTCGAAGCTGTTGGTCACGGCTAATAGCCCGGCCGACGCCATCTCGATCGGCACCAGGCTCGGGTGAGGCGTGTACATCAGCGCCAGCCCGATGTCGTGCTCACCGAGCAGGTCTCCGTAGGAGCTCTGATCGCATCGGGGGAGCAACTCGAGCGCGGCGCCACCTCCCAGTGACAGGAGCCGGCCTCGGTCCACGGTGCCGATTCCGCGCAGTTCCCATCCGTCGGAGAAGAGGCCCTCGTCGATCGCCCGCGACAGCGCCAGCACGCCAAGCTCGAACATGTTGCGAGCCGCGTGCGGCTCCGGACGGGCGTAGAACAGCAGTTTGCGCGGCGCCCGGTTGACGAGCTGGGCCCGCGGGGGGGGCACCACCGGCGTGATCGCGTTCTGAAACGACACCGACCGCCGGTCGCCCTCGGCCTCGCCCTGGGCAAAGACGCCGATCCGGTGCCGGCGGAAATAGTCCCGCAGCAGCTCGCTGCTGAACAGCGCGAAATGCTCAAACGTGTAGGACTCAGCCGCCAGCGCGGCAAAAGTGCCCATCGGAAAAGTGAAGGGCTCGTACTCCTGAACGAGGTAAAGGAACCGCTCGCCTTCGACGAACCGCTGGACGTCGTGGGCGATGTGCGCCGTCCACCAGGTGGTGGCGACGAAGCTATCGGCGGGGCTGATTTCGATCGACGAGGCCTCGCGTCCGAACACCACCTCGGCCTGCGCAAAGAGTCCCTCCAAGCCACGGTAGTCCTCGAGCGTGGCTCGCCAGCCGGGGGGCAGCGGTCCCACCGGGTCGACGGTGACCAGCCGCACCCGCAGCCCCGCCTCGACCAGCTTGCGGGCCAGGTTGAACTTGGCGATGTACCCCCCGAACAGGTGTTGGAGGTCGATCGTGGGCAACAGCAGGTTGACCCGCGGCGGAGCCTGCTCGTCGACCGCCCAGCGCAGGGGGGCGATCTTCTCCGCCACCGCGGCCACGCTCGCATCCAAGCCGGAGTGACCCGGTCCGGCGATCAGGGACGCAGGGGGAAGCGCGTCGAGGCGAAGCCGGCGCCGGGGTAGTGGGCTGGCGCTGGCCGCGAGCAGGCGCCGCCACAGGAAGGCGTGAAAGAGCATCCATTCGGCGCCCAGGGTCTCCGGGGGTCCGGTCAGCTCGCGCACGCCGCGCCAGCCCAGGCGTAACAGAGGCCACGCGGAACGATCGCCTCTCATCAGGCAGTCGAGCGCCCGGCGCTTGCGCCGCGAGAGCCGCTCACCACAGCGCAGCTCGAGCACGGTTGCGAACTGCTGCAGCCGGCAGACGTCGGCGAAGTAATGCAGACGCCACATGCGGATCCGCGCGCGTGGAGCTCGCTGATTCACCAGCCGGTCTCGGAGCGAAGTCATCCGGTTGGCGGCGGCGTGCCCGAGCGAGGCATTGCCGTGCTGGACATAGTCATAGAGGGGACGATCGACGTAGGCGATCCGGCCGGTGGCGAGCGCCGTCAACCCGAGCCAGTGATCGTGGAAGTGCGCGAACTGGTGAGGGGGGAAAGGCAGCGCAAGGTCCAGCACCTCGCGACGCACCAGCGAGGCGGCCCCGGTGACGGCGTTGGCGACCAGCAGCGAGAGCAGATCGTCATGGTTGTTGCGGCGCGTGTTCCACCAGGTGGCCGAGATCTCTTCGCCCTCCCGCGTAACCACCCGGGCGTCGCTGTAGACGAGTTGAGCGTCGCCGATCGCCGCCAGCAGGGTCTCGAGCTTGTCCGGGTGCCAGAAGTCGTCCTGGTCAGACATGGCCACGTACTGGGTGTCGCCCGGCACCAGCGAGAGGGCGCGTTCGAAGTTTCCGTAGAAGCCCAGCCGTCGTTTGGAGCGCGTGAGCAGAAAGCGTGGGTCAGACCCGATCGCCGTCTCGAGGCGAGCGTAGGCGCCGGGCGACGAGCAGTCGTCGCTGACGATGCAGATCCAGTTGCGGTGACTCTGGGCGCGGATCGAGTCGAGCTGACGCTCGAGCAGGTCCGCCGGTGGGTTGTACGTGGCCAGGCAGATGGCCACCCGGGGCTCACCGGCGCCATTCGACCATCGTTCGGTCATGCGCGCCGGCGCCGGCGCCTGGACGATCGCGACCTCCGCGAGCGATGCCTCGGTCTCGGTGCCGTCGGCGAGCACCGCGCGAAGCTTGAGCTCCAGCCAGCCGGGACCGCGGGGCGCCACGCGCACGATCCCCCAGAAGCCGCTGCTGTAACTGTGCAGCAGTGGATCCTGCTCGGAGTCGGCATCTTCGCTGCGCGACGGGGACGCGAACGGGTCGAGACCAGGGTGCAGAGCACGAAACGGATCGAGGCGCGGCATTCCCTGGGCGGAGACTGGCCGCGACTCGCCGTCGAGCACGAAGGTCAGTTCCTCGATGCGCGTCTCGGGGCTGAAGCACCAGCCGCAGACGAACAGCGCCGTGCCGGCCCCAATCGACAGCTCGGCCGGGAGCTCGGCCTCGAGCTGGACGTGGAGGTGCGCCTTCCGCACGCGGTCAAGCGTAGTCGACGGTCGGCGTCGCACCGGGCGCGGAGAGCCGGCCGCCGATCCCGGATACCTCAGCTAACGTGGCCAGCCGTGAGCGGCAAGCGGCACGACGATCAGGGCGACCAACAGGTCGACGTTGAGGCGTTCTGGCGGGCAATCCGCGCGCGCCATCCGCGACTGCGCGAGGCACTGGTGGCCGACGCCCGCACGACCGCCCAGCACCGGGGCGAGCGCTTCGAGTTTCGCTCGCGGCTCGACACCGCCGTGCAGATCGCGCGGCTCGCCTGGGTCACCGATGCCTTCCTGGGGCAGGCGCTGTACCGGGCCAAGGCCCGAATGCAGACGCTCGGCGTGCCGATCCTGCCCAGGCTCGCCCACCGACTGGCGATGGCGATCGCTCAGATCTCGATTGGCGACCCAGTCGTGATCGGTCCGGGCGTCTACATCATCCATGGTCAATTCGTTGCCGACGGGCTGGTTGAGATCGGTTCCGGAGCCGTGATCGGGCCGTTCGTCACCATCGGTCTGAGGGCCGGCGACGTCCGCGGCGCGACGATCGGACCCAACGTCAGCATCGGCACCGGCGCCAAGGTGATCGGCGGGGTTCGGATTGGCGCCGGGGCCCAGGTCGGAGCCAACGCGGTCGTGGTCGACGACGTCCCCACAGGCGCGACCGTCGTCGGCGTCCCGGCCCGGGCGCACTCCCCGGGCTGAGGCTCCGACCTAGTAACTTCTTGACCGTGTGGACTCTGAAGTCAAGGCGGGCGAAGCCCTCGGCGCCTCGCAGCGAAGCCGAGCTGGCGGCCGAGATCGTCACGCTGACCGAACGCAACCAGGCGCAGCGCAGCTCCAAGATCGAACACCGCCTGCTCGAGCTCCGTCACGACCTGGGGATCCGCCGGATCGCGACCAACGGTCACACGCCGGCCCAGGCCGCCCCCAACGCCGAGAATCTGCCCCCGTTCGCGGGGGAGCTACCGGAGATCAGTGCGGCCGACATCACCCCCGAGCTGTTACGCGCCGGCATCCTGCGCGACGGCTGCATGATCGTCCGCGAATTGATCGACCGTCAGACCGCGGTCAGTTTCGCGGCCGAGATCGACACCGCGTTCGCCGAGCGAGAGCAACAGGACGCCGGCGGCCGGGCGGCCGATGGCTATTACCAAGAGTTCGCGCCGCACCAGGAGTCCGGTGAGCCGATCGCCCGGGAGTGGATCAAGATGGGCGGAGGTGTGCTGGCGGTCGACAGCCCGATGCTGGCCTTCAAGATGTTCGAGATCTTCGAAGACAGCAGCCTGCCGGAGCTCGTGCGGGGTTACCTCGGCGAGCCGCCTCTGATCTCGGCGCAGAAAACGACGCTGCGCAAGGCGGCTCCCTCGGTGCCGGGGGCCTGGCATCAGGACGGCGCCTTCATGGGCGAGGTGCGGGCGCTGAACCTGTGGCTGTCGCTGTCGCGCTGCGGGGACGTGTCGCCCGGCCTGGACATCGTCCCGCGCCGGCTGGATCAGTTCGTGTCCACCGGCACCGACGAGGCGATGCTCGACTATCAGGTCTCCCAGAACGCGGCCGAGGCGGCAGCCGGTGACCGGCCGATCGTGCGCCCGATCTTTGAGCCGGGCGACGCGGTCTTCTTCGACGATCTGTGCCTGCATAAGACCGGGTCGGACCCGTCGATGCCGAACCCGCGGTACGCGATCGAGAACTGGTTCTTCGGCGGCTCCGCGTTCCCCGGCGAGTATGCGCCGATCGCCGTCTGAGGGTCTATCTCTGGGCGCTGGGTCCGCTCGGCCAGGAGTCACTCGGTGAAGCTGCTGAAGCGCAGGGGCACCGGCGAGCCGGTCAAGGCCGTCGCCGCCGACCCGCGGGTCGGCGAGACAGGCTTTCCGGGCTCAGACGACGAGCTGCGAGCGGAGATCGAGCGCCTGCGCGCGACCAGCCGAGCCGGCGGCGATCCGCTCGTGCAGCGCCGGTTGCTCTGGCTTCGCCATCTCTCTGGAATTCGGGAACTCGACCACGCCGGCCCCGAGCCCGAGTACGCGCGCCCCGACCCATCCGGTCTTCCGGCCTACGCCGGAGGGTTGCCGGAGGCCTCACCCGCGTCACTGACCGCCGGGCTCCTGCGCGCCGGGATCCTGCGCGACGGCTGCCTCCTGGTCCGGGGACTGATCGACCGGACTGCCGCGCTGGAGTTTGCGGCCGAGATCGAGACGGCGTTCGGAGAGCGCGAACGTTTCGACGAGGCCGGCCAAGCCGACCCGGGCTACTACGAGGAGTTCACCCCAGATTCGCGCTTTGATCCCTACCTGGGCCGGCCTTGGATCAAGATGGGCGGCGGCGTCTATGCCGCCGATTCGCCGCGCCTTAGCTTTCAGATGATCGAGCTGTTCCGAGCCGCCGGGCTGCCGGCGCTGGTCTCGAGCTACCTCGGGGAACCCGCTCTGATCTCAGTCCACAAGTCCACGCTGCGCCGGGCCGACCCGTCGGTTCCCGGCGCCTGGCATCAGGACGGCGCCTTCATGGGTCCGGTGCGCTCGCTGAATCTGTGGCTGTCGCTCTCTCGATGCGGCGACGAGTCCCCGGGCTTGAACGTTGTCCCGCTGCGCCTCGGCGATTACGTGCAGACGGCGACCGAGGAGGCGACCCTGGACATGCAGGTTTCCCAGCGCAAAGCGGAGGAGGCGGCCGGAGAGCGAGGAGTCATCCGGCCGATCTTCGAACCCGGCGACGCCCTCTTCTTCGACGAGCTGTTCCTGCATCAAACCGGCTCTGAGCCGACGATGCCCCGGTCCCGATACGCCCTGGAGAGCTGGTTCTTCGGACCCTCAGGGTTTCCCGCCGCCTACGCCCCGATCGCGACCTGATCGGGACCTCGATGGGGATGCCTTGCGGCGCCGGCCCATGAGCTGGACTGAGATACCGCCGACCGAGTTAGAGTCCCAGGACAGCCCCGGCCATCCGGTGGCACCGTGGTTCGGCAAGGCGCGGCGCGAACGCCGCGAGCACTACGCGTCGCGCCCCGCGCGCCCGCTCCCGCGCAAGCGCGCCGTGATCACCATGGTTCATAACGAGCCTGTGTTTCTACCGCTCTGGCTGGGCTACTACTCGCGGTGGTTCGCGCCCGAGGACATCTACGTGCTCGACAATGACACTACCGACGGCTCGACCGCACGCGACGGCTTCGTCCGCATTCCGGTCGCCCACGATTGCGTGGACGAGGATTGGCGGGTCAAGACCGTCCAGGGACTGCAGCACGAGCTGATCGATCGTTACGAGATCGTCGTGGTGACCGATGTCGACGAGATCGTCGCTCCTCTGCCCCACCACGGGTCGCTGGGAGCCTATCTGGACCGTTTCGACGAGGAGTGGGTCAACTGCCTGGGATATGAGCTGCTTCACTGCCGGCGCAGCGAGCCGCGGTTGGACCCGAGCTGGCCGATCCTCAGCCAGCGTCACCACTGGTTTGCCAACGGCGGCTACGACAAGGCCGCCCTGACGATGGCGCCGGTGGAATGGCGCACGGGTTTTCACGGGCGAGCCGACTTTCAGTACAACCCCGACCCGGACCTGCGGCTCATCCACCTGCACCGGATGGACTATGAGATCTGCCTGGCCCGCCATCAGCTCCGCAGCGGGCGTGCCTATTCACAGCGCGATCACGAGGAACAGCGGTCGTTGCACAACCTGATCACCGACCCCGAGGCGTTCGAGCGCTGGTTCTATGAGGACAGTTGCTTTGACGGAGTGGAGATCAAGCTCGAGGAGATTCCGCCCGCATGGCGACACGTATTCTGACCCGGTGGCGACAAGCCGCCGACCCAGTGATCCGGCGAGCACGGGCTCAGCGCGACCGCTATCTGCTTCCCGGGGCCTTGACGGGCGTGGAGCAGTGGCAGCGGGTGGTGCTGAACGACGCCGTCAGCCGTCACATCGATTCGCTCGGGCCCCAATCGCTGAGCGCCGCCGAGATCAGCGGCCACGCCCATGCGCAGCGTCCGTGGCAGAGCTTTTCGAGCCTCAACTTTCCCGAGTTCGACTTGTGCGCTCCCCTGAACGGTCATGCCCGCTTTGACGTCGTGATCTGCGAGCAGGTCCTGGAGCACGTAATCGACCCGTTCGCCGCCGCCGAGAACCTGTGCGGGCTGTGCGAGCCCGGCGGCCACGTGATCGTCTCGACTCCGTTTTTGATCCGCGTCCACGAATTGCCCATGTACGCGATGGGCGACTACTGGCGCTTCACGCCACGAGGTCTGCAGACCCTGCTCGAGCGAGCCGGATTGACGGTGCAGTCGGTGCAGTCTTGGGGAAACCGCCGCTGCGTCACGGGCAACTTCGACGTCTGGCCGAGCTATCGGCGCTGGCACTCGCTGCGTAACGACGCGAACCTTCCCGTCCAGGTCTGGGCGTTCGCCCGCAATCTCGCCCCGGGGTCTACAGGCCCCAAGAGTTAGAGTCAGTCGCCTTTTCTCGGATCGACCCGGACGCCAGACGCCCATTATGTGGAAGGACAAAGAGGTATCGGTCGTGCTCATGACCTACGCCGAGCGCGACTCAATTCGCGGCGTGATCGAGGGCTTCTTCGCCACCGGGGTGGTCGACGAGGTGGTAGTCATCGACAACAACGCGCAGGCGGGAACCGCCGAGGAGGTTGGGCGAACGAAGGCTCGCCTGGTCCACGAGCCTCAACAAGGCTACGGACACGCCACCCGTCGGGGCCTGCTCGAAGCCCGAGGCGACCTGATCGTGCTGGCCGAGCCCGACGGAACCTTCCTGCCCCAGGACATCATCAAGCTCTTGGTCTACAGCGGGGAGTGCGACGTCGTCTTTGGCACGAGAACGACGCAGGTACTGATCTGGCAGGACGCCAACATGGCTCACTTCCTGCGCTGGGGAAACTGGGCGGTGGCGAAGCTGATCGAGGTGCTGTTCAACACCAGCCATCTCTCAGACGTCGGCTGTACCTACAAGCTGCTGCGCCGCGATGCCGCCGACTACGTCGCCAACACGATGCGGATCGGCGGGAATCACGCCGGCGTCGAGATCATGCTGCTGACCATCACCTCGGGGGCTCGGTTCGTCGAGGTGCCGGTGAACTACCTGCCCCGGGTCGGCACTTCGTCAGTGACGGGAAAGCGCCTCGC
Organism: Solirubrobacteraceae bacterium; assembly: GCA_050696855.1. Classification (GTDB taxonomy): domain Bacteria; phylum Actinomycetota; class Thermoleophilia; order Solirubrobacterales; family Solirubrobacteraceae; genus Palsa-465. The sequence goes on from JBOGYN010000114.1 coordinate 18,049, forward strand.
GGCCGTGAGCGTCGGGCTGCGGATGATCGAAAGGGTGCTGCGATTCCGGCGCGCCGCGCCACGCCACCTCACGCGGGCGCCGGCGTTCATTGCTTCGCATCCACTGAGCTATGACCAGGACTATGAGCAGCTCCCACTTTGACTCGATAGCCGAGGCGTACGACGAGTCGCTGCCGGCCCACGTAGTCGAGCACTACCTACGTAAACGGACCGAGTTCGTGCTGCGCCACTGCGCGCTTGGCAGCGGGCTCGACGTCGGCTGCGGCACCGGCGCGCTGGCCGAGCGCCTCCAGGACCGGGGCTTTCAGATGACCGGGATCGACCCGTCGGAAGGGATGCTCGACGTCCTCCGGCGCCGTGTCCCCGCCGTTGACGTCGTGACCGGATCGGGCACGGCTCTGCCGTTTGCCGATGCCAGCTTCGATCTGGTGCTGACCGTCGCGGTCATGCACCACATTGCCGACCCGCAGGACGTCCGCGCGACGCTGGGCGAGATGGTCCGGGTGTGCCGGCCCCAGGGCCGGATTCTCGTCTGGGACCACAATCCCCGCAACCCGTACTGGAGCCACCTGATGGCTCGAGTCCCCCAGGATATCGGCGAGGAGCGGCTGATCAGCGAGCAGGAGGTCCTCGGCGGCCTGCGCGCAGCCGGGGCTCAGATCCTGCTCAGTCGCCAGCTCGGGCTCGTGCCGGACTTCGTCCCGGCGCGGGCGCTGGACGCCGCGACGCGACTCGAGCGCGCGGTCGAGCGCACGCCGTTGGTGCGCCGGCTGGGCGCTCACAACGTCGTCCTGGCCACACGCTGATGGCCCCGGCGGTACTCACCGGCGCGCTGCGAGTCTGACGACCACGAATCCATTCCGGTCGGTGTAAACCGGGATGAGACGGAACCGCCGGCCGAGCTGGCGCAGGATCCAGTCCAGCTGTGCGTTGCTGCCGGTCCGGGGGTGATCCAGGACATAGCCGGGCGGACGGTCGCTAAGCGCACGCACGTCGGCGAGCGCGGTGACGTCGGCGACCGCGAGGCTGCCGGGCTTCAAGCGGGCGATCCCGCTCCGGATCGGCGGGATCCACACCGAGGGCAGGTACACGTCCTGGTTGGGGTCACCCGTGAACAGGGGACTCGCGCGCCGCGCGCGCAGCTCGATCTCGATCGCCAGATCCGGGGCGTCGGGCAGGAGGATCAGCGGGCGCCCCCGCGGCAGGTAGCGCCACAGCAACCGCTCGCCGGCGGGGGCACGAGGATCGATCGGCGGCGGATGCGCAAGGCGGCTCAGGGAGCCGCCGAGCCCACCGCCCGGATAAGCGTGGGCAAGGGCCGAGACCGAAAAATTGCCGCCCACGGCGGGAGCGGCGACGGCGACCATGAGCACCGATACGCACAGAGCAAAGGCGAGTCCGCCGTCACGCAGGCGCGACGAGACCTCCGCGGTGGCCCCGACCAGCAGCTTTAGCCACAGGGTCGCAGCGACCAGGATCGGCAGCGATGTGTACAGCAACAGGTACGTCGAAGACCGGTTGTCGATGTAGCTGAAGGCGGCGATGGCATAGGCCGTCGATCCGGTCAGCCCGATCAGTAGCGTCCGCTGGCGCGCCGCGAGCGCGGGGGCGCGCCGGATGAGCAGGATCACCGCGACAGCCGAGGCGAAGTCAGCGGCGGCGACGGCGAGACCGGGTGACCAGCGCGAGAACCCGTACGTCACTGACCCCTCGTGCCCACCGAGTAGCAGGCCGCGCAGATAGCCGAGGTACTGCGTCCAGTCCGGCAGCTGACCCGTCCCCGCCAGTGTGGCCCCGGCCAGCAGCAGGTGGGCGCACAGCACCGCGGCCGCGGCGAAGCCCAACTGCCTGGCCAGCCAGCGCCGACGCCCCCCCGGGGCCATGAGCCAGACCTCGACGGCGATCACCGCCGCGAGCGTGAACGCCGTATACGCGAACGCCTCGAGCGCCCAGATCGAGGAGACGCCGAGGATCACAAGCGCCAGCACGCGGGGCGCACCAGCGCGACCGGAGCAGCGGCTCTCGGCGACCTTGGCCAGGACGACGGCCATCGGCATCCCGAAGCGCAGCGGGCCCTGCTCGGGCAGGGCTCCCACCTGGTACGGAAGGTTGTAGATCAGCACGATCACGGCGAAGGCGATCGCCGATCCCGCCAGCAGTCGTCCGACGCCGGCAATTCGCAGCACGCCGTAGGCGGCCATGTAGACGACGGCTGTCAGCAGTCCGTCCAGCAGGCCAAACGTGCCGTAGCCGATCGGGACGAGGTGAAACCAGGCGGCGAGGAAGTACAGCAGCCCGACGCCGTATTGCGAGGAGGGGACGTTGACCAGGACCGCGCCGCCGGCGAGCAGCTGGTTGGTCGGTCCCAGGATCCAATCCTGCTGGAACTGGATCACCCCGGGGGGGAAGTAGATATTCGGCAGGGCGCCGGAGGTCTGGAACACGACGACGTTCGGAATCGCCAGCAGCAGGAAGAGGAGCACGGCGCAGTCGAGCGCCCGGCGCGGCGTCGGAGCGATGCCGGGGAGGCGGCCTCGGCGGCGGCCGGCGAGGATGGCGGCGGCGACAATTCCCCCGACGGCCAGCGCGGGCAGGCTGATCGAGGCCAGGCCGGTCACGCACAGCACGACGCCGAAGATGAGTGCGGCCGCCACCCCGGGGACAGCCGGCGACGGGCGGGTCAGTCTCAGCAGCAGCGGCCACGGCCTGGTCACCGCGGCGCGGGCGAGGACCGATCCGGCCAGCGCCGACCATGCCGCGGTGCCCACGAGCACGCTCCCCAGCGCGTCACCCCACGGCGCGGACGCCGACAGCCTGATCACGATCAACGTCGCCGCCAGCGTGGCCACCAGGCCCGCGGCCACGCCACTGACGGCGCTCGCTCCGCGCCGGGCGGCAATCCGGTCAGCCAGACGCGGCACGGTCAGCACCACGACCGGGAGCAGGACCGCGAACGCGAACAGGTAAAGAGCCGTCTTGGCGGTCTGCCTCTGACCGATCACCGCACGAAACCCGGGGCTGAGCGGCGGCAGGTGCACAACGAGCAGCACCGCCGCCATCGCCATGATCAACAGACCGCTCGCCAGCGTCACCGTGAGCGCCAGCGTCGCACCCCACGGAGCCGGGTGCAGGCCACCGTCGGCGCCGGTCAGTGCGGCGCCCTTCGCCAAGGGTCTCAGCGCTGCACGCGAGCGGGGTCGGCGTACACGCTCACCTCGGTCGGATCCAAGCCGTCGTACACGTGCGTTTCCACGAGTCGGTAGGGGGCCGGAAACCGCGGTTTCGCCGGCTGTCGGCGCGACGCGATCCCGGCCCCGGGGGGCATCAGCGTCGAGACGACAGCAACCGGCCCGCCATGGGCCGCGCCCACCGCGCCGGCCACCGCGTTCGCGAGCGCCATGATCGGATCCGCGAAGCCGAACGGATGCGCGTGCTCCTGCGGCGACCCGGCCCGCACCAACGCCACCGGGCGACGCAGCTCGAGATCGAGCGGCGTCAGCGGCCCAGGGCTGATCTCGCCGGTCTCATCGATGACGGCGTGAATCGCCGAGCGCGCGTCGATCAGATCCGCCGCCGCCTGGTAGTTGGGTCGTGAGTAGGCGGGGTTGAGCATCAGGGCAGCACCGATCGCAAAACCGCCGAGGGCGAGGCCGACAGCGGCAGCCCGGAACCTCGGGGCCGGCGCGGTCAGCAGTGCCGCTGCGCACAAGGCGAGCTCGGGCCACGACGCGGCCAGGTTGCGGACCCCAAATATGTGCGAGCTGAAGCTGCTCACCAGCGCCTCGCCGAGCGGGGTCACCAAAGCGAGGATCACTACTAGGACGAGCGTCCTGGGAAGGGTGCGCCCCGCGAGCGCCGGCCGCGAGCGCCGGCGGCTTCGCATGATCAGACCGGCCAGCGTGACCAGCGAAGCCGCGGCCAACAGGATCAGCGCGACCGGACCGGGGAGATGGGCGACTCCGGCGTCGGAGTTGGCGTAGGGGTAGCCGATCGCCCAATGCCCGAGGATGATGGGAATGTCGTGGGCGCTGAAGGGTGATAGGGCCGAGAGGATCTTCAACGTGGGCGAACTGAAGTCCCGCAGGAACCCCACGGTCCAGGGCAGCAACCCGGCCACGGCTCCGAGATTGGCCACGACCGCCCGGCCCCGGGCCTCCGGATGCGCCCACAGCAACCACAGAAACTGGCCCGCCAAGACAAAGCCACAGGTCAGGTGCGAGTACACGGCAGCGCACGAGCACACGGCGTAGACGACCCACCAACGCGCGCGGCCGCTCTCCACGGCGATCAGCATGGCCAGCGTCGAGACCATGACCAGGAGCATCATCACGGCGTACGCTCGTGCTTCGGTGGAGTAATAGATCATGAACGGCGAGAACGTGGTCAGGGCCGTCGCCACCAACGCCCCCCGGCGACCCACCGTTCGGCATCCGAGCAGGTAAACGACCGGCAGGCTCAGCACTCCGGCCACCAGGGACGGCAGCCGCAACAGAAACACCGAGTGCCCGAGGTGCGACGTCATCCAGGCGAGCACGAAGTAGAGCGGTGGGGTGATCTCCGCGTGATGGATCGAGGCTGAGCCATAGAGCAGCGAGATGACGCCACCGAACCCGTGGGTGGCCGAGATCCAGTAGGTCGAGAGTTCGTCGCCGAAGATCGATTGACGAGCCACGAGTATTCGCAGGACGAGGCCAACGCCGGTCGTCGCCGCTACCAGCCCAATCGAACGTGCCGAGCCGGCGCTCGATGTTCGTGGGCGGCGAATCGTGGCGACGCTATCCGATGCCGCAGGAAGATCAGCGAGCTCGGTGCCGGCCATCGCGGCAGACTGTATCTAGCCCGATCTGGCGTGCCTGCGCCCGCAGGCCGACTGTTAGCCTCAGAGGAGTCCCGGTGGCGAGAATCGCGCCGGAGTCACTGCTCATGGCGACCTCAACCACGACCGACTCAGGGGCGGCTCGGCCGTCGCGGGCGGCCAAGCCCACGCGCGCGGGGGCGGCTGCGGGTCCGGTCGTGCTCGAGGCCCGCGGGCTGAGCAAGACCTTCCTGGTCCCCGACCAGCGGACGGACACGATCAAGGAACGCGTCACCCATCCGCTGCGCCAGATCCACAAGCGTGAGCTACGCGCGCTGCGCGACGTATCGTTCGATGTGCACCAGGGAGAGTTCTTCGGCATCGTCGGCCGCAACGGATCAGGCAAGAGCACGCTGCTGAAGATCATGGCGAGCATCTACCGGCCCGACGCCGGCCGGGTGCGGATGGCGGGGCGGGTGGCCCCGTTCATCGAGCTCGGGGTGGGCTTCAACCCGGAGATGACCGCGCGCGAGAACGTGATCCTCAACGGTGTCCTGTTCGGGCTCACGCGGCGAGAGGCCCAGCGCCGGGTCGACGCCGTGATCGAGTTCGCCGAGCTCGAGGACTTTCTGGAGCTCAAACTCAAGAACTACTCCTCAGGAATGATGGTGCGCCTGGCCTTCTCGGTCATGGTCCAGGCCGATGCCGACATCATGCTCATCGACGAGGTTCTGGCCGTCGGCGACGCCTCATTCGCGCAGAAGTGCATGGACGTGTTCTACGAACGGCGCCGGCTGGGGCGGACGATTGTGCTGGTGACGCACGACATGGCGACCGTCCAGTCGCTGTGTCACCGGGCGATCGTTCTCCACGACGGGGCGCTCGAGTACAGCGGCGAGCCCGAGGACGCTGCCCTTCACTACCTGCGACTCAACTTCGGCGGCCATCTCGAGGATCCGGGGGACCGGCCGCCCAGTGATCTGCCCGTGGCCGAGGCGGAAATCAACGGCCGCGTGGTACACGCCCGGCTGCTCGATGAGCAGGGCGAGGCGATCCAGAACGTCGAGCAGGGCAGGCCAATCTCCCTGGACATCCTGCTCGAGGCCGCGCGCGAGCTCGACCGCCCGATTTTTGTTCTACATGTGCTCAATGTGGACGGCGACGTGGTGTTCGGGATCGAGCGCCAGCTCGACGAGCTGGTCGCACAGGGTCAGCGGGTGGCGCTCGGCGGCGAGATCGAGAACCTGCTTGTGCCCGGCCGCTACTCGGTCGACTGCTGGATCCGCCGGGACCGGGCGTCAGGCGACATGATCGTCCAGGGACTGCGCGCCACCCACTTCGTCGTCTTCGGGACCGTTCCGCGCCACGGCATGGTGTCGCTTCCCAACACCGTGACGCCGAGATCGCTGCCGCCGGGGAGCGAGTGAGCTTCGAGCCCGGCGAGCTCGTGCTGCGCGACGTCCCTGGCCCGTCCGCGGTGGGTGGTGGCTGGCGGCGTTCGCTCGAGCTGCTTTATCTGATCTCGGTCACCGAGTTCAAGAAGACCTACTTCGGCACGGTCCTCGGATATCTGTGGTCACTGGCCCGTCCGCTGATGCTGTTCGCGGTTCTGGTCACGGTCTTCACCAAGGTCCTGCACCTGGCCACGGTCCCGCACTACGGAGTGCTGCTGCTGATGAACATCGTCCTGTTCGGCTTCTTCCAGGAGGCCACCGTGATCGCCGTGAGCTCAGTGGTGTCCCAGGAGGCGATCGTGCGCAAGACGCAGTTTCCGCGCGTGGTCATCCCGCTGGCCGTCGTGGTCACGGCGCTCTTCAACCTGTTGCTCAACCTGATCGTGGTCGTCGCCTTCATCCTCGGCGACGGCGTCTCGCCGATGTGGACTTGGCTGCTGTTCCCGGTCGTCCTCGTGCTGCTGCTGGTCCTCACGACCGCGGTGTCGATGATCGTCTCCTCGCTCTACCCGCGCTATCGCGACGTGGCGATCATCTGGACGGTGTTCTCCACCGCCCTGTTCTACGCCACGCCGATCATGTATGCGGTCGACCGACTGGTCGGTCACCCCACTCTGCGTCACATCATCCTGCTCAATCCGCTCGCTCCGATCTTCGAGCTGGCTCGAAAGTGGATCATCCAGTCCAGTGCCCCCGACCCGGTGACGGCCGCCGGGGGCTGGCTTGGCGCCCTGGCCCCGGCGGTGATCTACGTGGCCATCTGCGTATTTGCGGTCTGGATCTTCCGCCGTGAGGCGCCTCGGATTGCCGAGGCGCTGTGACCGTGGCGACCCGAGCGCGGGTACTAGACTGCGCGTCCGCGTGACCGAGACTCGCACCGAATTCGATCCCTATCTGCACGACCCACTGCGCTGGGGGGCCTCGATGGTGCACCACTCCGAAGCGCTCCTGTCGTGCCTGGACGCGTCCGCCGCCAAGTCGGTGGCCGAGGTCGGTGCCTACGCCGGCGACCTCACCCGGCTGCTGGTGGCGTGGGCCCGGCAGACGGGCGGCACGGTGACCGCCATCGACCCCGCACCCCAGCCCGCGCTCGTGGCGATGGCCGGCGAGCACGAGGTGCTCGAACTGGTGCGCGAGACGAGCCTCGAGGCGCTGGCGCGAGTCGAGCTCGCCGACGTGATCATCCTCGACGGCGACCACAACTACTACACGGTCGTCGAGGAGCTGCGGCTGATCGCGGAGCGGACCGGTGGCTCCAAGCTCCCGCTGCTCCTGTTCCATGACGTGGCCTGGCCCCACGGTCGCCGTGACGACTACTTCGATCCCGGTCAGATTCCGGCCGAGCTCCGACAGCCGCTGATTCCCAGCGGCTCGGGCCTTTTCCCGGGCGATCCAGGCGCCCGGCGGGGCGGCCTTCCGTACCCGCGCTCGGCGGCCTCCGAGGGCGGCGCCCACAACGGCGTCCTGACCGCGATCGAGGATTTCGTCGCCGGCTCAGATCAGCTCGAGCTCGTGGTGATCCCGGCGTTTTTCGGCTTCGGGGCGGTGTGGCATCGCGATGCTCCGTGGGCGGACGGCGTGGCCGAGGTTCTCAAGCCCAAGGATCGAGATCCCCTGCTGGCCCGGCTGGAGGAGAACCGCGTCGCCCACATCGCGCAGGAGCACATGCTCCGCGTCGAGCTCTGGGACCAGCAGGAGCGTCAGACCCGCCAGGAGCAGGTGCTGCGTCGGATGCTCACCTCCAGCGCCTTCGCGCTCGCCGAAGGCCTTTCCAAACTAAGGGTGCGGGCCAAGATCGCGCCCGGACAGTCGGTCATCTCGCGGGCCGAGATCCAGCGCGCGCTGGACGACCAGCGCTAGCTGCAGCTAGCTCACTCCGGGGGTCGAACCCTGGGCCCGATCGCGGCGCCACTTGTTGATCGAGCGCAGCGGCTTGGTCAGCCGCCAGGAAGTCGTGCTGGTCGCCGCTTGGAGGGACCGCTCGAGCGCCTCTACGCGGGCGTCGTAGCCCAAACGGTTGAAGTAGGCGGTCGCCCGGGCACACTCGCGCTGCGCTTCGGCGTGCCGGGCCCGCTGCCGGGCGGGAAGCTCAGCCTCGCGAAGTCCGGAATCGAGCCGACTGCCCCACTTGCGCGCCACGGCGATGTGCGACTCGACCCACAGCTCGACATCGCTGATGATGTCCAGCGATCGATGCTCGATCACACGCAGATCGCACGTGACGACGCGCCGGCCGGCCGCGCGGGCCTGCAGACACAGATCCACGTCATAGCCATGGCCGAGGGCCAGCTGCTCGTCGAAGCGGAGGTTCTGCACCGCCCATGGCGAGAGGCCGATCACGAAGCCATCGACCGCCTCGACCTCAGCCGGCGCGGCGGTTGGCCTCGCCCAGGAGAAGGCGGGAACGCGGCCACCACCAAAGTCGGTGTAGGCCGTCGTCACCGGCCCACAGCTCACCGCCCCCTCCCACCACGCGATGCTGCGCACGTCGCTGGCACCGACGCACCCGACCACGGCAACCTCGGGCGAGCTCAGCGCGATCCGCAGCTTGGCGCAGCAGTCCGGATCGACGATCTCAGCGTGCGGATGGACCAGCACAAGCGCCTCGAGACCCTCCTGTTTGGCAGCGGCGTCCAGCAGCAGGTTGTAACTGCGGGCGATCGTGTCCATGGCAGCGAACACGAGCATCGGCGAGTCCGCCTCGGCGGCTGTCCGCAGGCCCGGACCGGCGTAGCGGGTAAAGGGCTCCACCTCGCTCACTGAACAGGCGAAGGCGATCATCGCGGAGGGACCGAAGCCGGTGTCCGCCAGCGCTCGGGCGTCCTGCGCAGGGCTCGCGCCACCCAGCGCAGGGGGGCGGTGATCCGCCACGAGATGCTCTCGGTCGTCTCGGCCAGAGCGTGCTCGAGTTCGCTGACGCGAGCCGCATACTTGAGTCCGTTGGCGTGATCGTGCAGCTTGGCCGCGTCGCGCATCGCCTCGGCCCGCAGCGCCCGGTCCTCCCAGCTCCCCGCGGCGGTGCCGACGCCGGGGATGACCCCGTCCCACTTCTCGGCCACCCGCATGTGCGCCTCGATCCAGGGCTCGGGATCGCTGAAGGGCTTCAGCGAATGATGGTGTACGGCGCGAAAATCGGCCGTTACGACCTTCCGTCCTGCGGCCCGAACCTGGAGGCAGAAGTCAAGGTCATAACCGTGGAACTGACCCAGCGACTCGTCAAAGCGCACGTTCTGGACAACCCACGGCGAGAGCACGAGCAGAAAGCCGTCCAACGTGTCGACCTCGCCGTTGCGGGCGTAGGGCGGAGCGCCGTCCCAGGCCCACGAGAACGCCGGGAGATCGCCACCGCCGTGGTCATCAAAGCGGTGGACGAAGGAAGCCGCCGAGACTGAACCTTCCCACCAGGCGATGCTGCGCACGCCGATCGCCCCGACGCACCCGACCAGCCCGACCTCGGGGTCGGCCAGGGTCCGACGCACGCGCTCGCAGAAGTCGTGATCCACGATTTCAGTGTCCTGGTGGACGAGCACCAGAGCTTCGAGGCCGGGCCGCCTTGAGGCCTGCTCGATCAGCATGTTGTAACTCGCGAAGATAGAGCCGATCGAGGGAGAGGCCAGGATCTCTGAGTCGGACTCGGCAGTCCGCCGGATTCCCACCTCGGCTGCCGTCCGGTAGACCTCAGGCTTGGTGATGGCGCAGCCGAAGGCGATCACACGGCCCGCGATTCTACGGGCTTTGGGAGGGCATCGGCCCGGCCGCATACGGGAGCCTCGCCGATCGCCAGCAGGGCTCCGGCCATGATCATCGCGGTCATCGTCACCGCCGGCATCTGCCAATCCCAGTCCAGGGGAGCATGGGCGAGGTAAGCGACAAAACCGGCACTGGGACCAATCGCGAGTGGGGTCAGACGGTGACCCCGAGAGGCGGCGCGGCCCACCCCAGCGAGAAACATCGCCAGCAGGGCGAGCCCGACGACGCCCAGCTCGGCCAGGACTTGCAGGGGCAGCGAATGGGCGTCCTGGGCGAACTCCTTGACCGTGCGCCAACGCAGCCAGTAGACGCTCCAGCCGCCGGCACCGACTCCGTACAGCGGCTGTTGGCCGAAGGCGCGCAGCGCCACGTCCCAGTAGGCGTAGCGATTGCTCTGCAGCGTCTCCAATCGAGTGGCTCCGCCCGGGAGCGGGCGGGACGCGGCGCTGCTCTCCTTGGAGCCGACCGCGATTGCGAGGGCGAGGCCGGCTGCCACCATGACCAGCGCTATCTGCGGTGCCCGGCGCGGCAGCCTGAGCTTGCCGGGCTGCTCGCGCCGGATCAGCAGCAGCTGAGCCGAGGCCGCGGCCAGGGCCACGATCACGAGGAGGACGAACGCGATCGCTCCCTGACTCTCCCGCGTGGCGAGCGACCCGGCCAGGGAGGTGACGCCTCCGAACGGCGCGCAGACCGCGGCGGCACCAACGGCAACGGCGACACAGAGCAGGGCGGCACGGAGCTGCTCACGACGCCCCGAGGCGGTCACGACCGTAATCAGACCGGCGGCACAGGCAAATAGCGCGCCGCGCGAAAACGAGACGTACAGACCCATCCCCAGGAGCGCTGACCCGGCGGTAGCCGCGGCTCGGAGCCTCGCGGGACGCCCGCTGTCGCCGGCCAGCCGCGCGCACAGCACCAGACCGATGGCGGCCAGCTCGCCCATCGCGTTCCAGTAGGAGAGCGGCTGTTCAAGGCGGCCCTGAGCGCTGACTGACCGAGCGAAGTGCAGCACGCCGGGCAGCAGCCGCGCCGAGACGCCGTAGCCGGTCACGACCAGGGCGCCGGCCGCCAGCAGCGGCTCGATCAGAGCCAGCGGCGAGGCTCCAGAGAACAGCACGACCGCGGCCAGCACGGTGCCGAGGTACAGGACGACGATCTGGCCGGCGTGGTACGCATTTCCGGCCAGTGGGGCCCAGGTCATCGAGAGCAGCGTCCAGGAAGCCAGCAGCCCGAGGCCACTCAGGGCAATCAGCGCGTTGCGGCTCCGGGGCACCGAGCCCGGGCGCAGGGCCACGCCGGCCACGACCAGCAGCCAGACTCCAAACCCCGCCCAGGCCCGGGCCTCGTCGAAGTAGCCGCCGTTGAAGAAGGCCAGCCCGGTCGGCCCGGCGAGAAGCGCCACGCGGGCACTGCTGAGCGACGCTGAGCGCATCGCCGCTAGCTGTGCGGATCTCTGGCGGCGCGCCTGACCAGGCGCGTGGAGGCGAGTGGCTGGCGGGCGGCGCTGAGCGGCTGCGAGAGGCCGGCGCGAGCGGCCGCGACCTCGTTGAGCAGGCCCCGCCGGAAGCTGGCGATCCCGAACCGCTCGGCATGGGCCACCAGCGCCTGCGGATCGACCGCGTCCTCGTCGAACTCCAGCACCGCCTGGGCGAGAGCCTCGGCGCCCCCGGACCAGAAGCGGCCGGTGACGCCGTCGACGATCGTCTCCAGCGCACCACCGGCTGCTCGGGCGATGACGGGCCTCCCGGCGGCCTGGCTCTCGACGGCCGTGATGCCGAATTCCTCGACCGACGGCACGATCAGCGCTCGCGCGCTCTGGAGCGTGGTGGAAACGTCGGCATCGGAGAGCCGCCCGGCCAGCGTCACAGTCGGTCCGGCGAGACGCTGTAGGCGCCGCGCGTGAGGTCCGTCGCCGATGATGACCAGCGGCAGACGCAACTTGTTGAACGCCGCGATCGCCACATCGATCTGCTTGTGCGCCATCAGCTCGGAGACGATCACATAGTGGTCACCGACTGGGCCGGGCGCGAATCGCCTCGTGTCCACCGGCGGGTAGACCACGGTCGACTCGCGGCCGAAGTAGGCCCGAATCCGGGCTTGGGTGACCACCGAGTTGGCGACGTAGCGGTTGGTTCGCTGAGCGGCGATCCAGTCCCACTGGCGCCAGCGCCGAAAGGCACCGCGCAGGAAGGCCCGGGTGATCGGATTGCGCCGCCGGGCGAGGGTCTGGTCACGATCGTTCCAGGCATACCGGAACGGGTTGTGGCAATAGCTGACGTGCACTGAGTGCTCGTCGCAGAGCACCGCGTGGGCCCAGGCCGAGGAGCTCGACACGACGAGGTCGTAGCCACTGAGATCGAACGACTCGATCGCGGCGGGATACAGAGGCAGGAGCGCCCGGAAGGTCCGCGCCGAGGGTCGCAGCCGCTGTAGAAACGACGAGTTGACGTTGCGCCCGGCGAAGCGACCCTCGGTCCCGTGCTCGTCGTAGACCGCGGTGAAGATGTCAGCCTCGGGCCACATTTCGCACAGCTCCAGGAACACCCGCTCGGCGCCGCGGACATCGAGCAGGAAGTCGTGGACCAGGGCGACCCGCGATGCCGAGGAGCTCTGGTTCTCGTTCCCCACCCGTTCCAGTCTACGCAGGAAGCTCACACTCGGCGGCATAATCCAGCGGCCCACAGCGGGCGTTCGACACCCGCTCTCCTGGCCCCTCGGGGGACGTTCCAAGTGACCAGAATCCTGTTCGCCAGCTATTCCGGCCTCTTGGGGGGCGCCGAGCGCGTGTTGCTCGATTGCGCCGCCGCGATCGACGGTCCCCACGTCCTGGCCTGCCCGCCCGGAGCGCTGGCCCAGCGGGCCCGCGCCGAGGGCCTCACGGTCCTCCCGGTGCCCGAACGAGGGCTTCGCGTCCGCGGGGGTCCGCCGGCTCAGGCCCGGGGGGCGTGGGCGCTCGGCGCGCACGCGGCCGAGCTGCGCCGCCTGGCGCGCGACCTCGACCCCGAGCTCGTGATCGTCTGGGGAATGCGCAGCGCGCTGGCCTCGCTGACGCTCCCCGGCCACCACCGGCTCGCCTTCGATCACCACGATTTTCTGCCCGGGCGCCTGATCGCCGCGGGCGTTCGCGCCGCGGCCCGTCGCGCCACCGTCGTGACGGTCCCGTCGGCCGCCGTGGGCGTTGAGCTGGACCCTTCGGGGCGGCTCTCGGCGCGGATCAAGGTCGTCGCGCCGGGCGTCGAGCCGGGGCGCTTTGCCGACCTCGGTCCGCCCTCCGAGGAGCCGGCCGTGCTCGTGCTGGGGGCGCTCGCGCCCTGGAAGCGACCCGACCTCGCGCTCGAGATCTGCGCTCTGGCCCGAGCCCGGCTGCCCGGCCTGACCGTCCGCCTGGTCGGCGCCCCGGTGACCAGCGATGAGTCGCTGCCCGCCCAGCTCGCCCGTCGGATCGCCGCTCCGGACCTGGCCGGCGCAGCACAGCTCCCGGGGCCGCGGGACGACCCCGGGGTCGAGCTGGCGCGCGCCGCCTGTCTGCTGCACTGCGCTCCGCGGGAGCCATTTGGGATCGTCCTGCTCGAGGCAATGGCCGCCGGGCGTCCGGTCGTGGCCCCCGATGCGGGTGGACCCCAGGAGATACTCGATCCGTCGTGCGGAAGCTTGTATGCCCCCGGCGACGCACGGGCCGGCGCCGACGCGCTGGTGGCACTCCTCTCAGACCACGAGCGGGTTCGGGCGATGGGTGTGGCGGGGCGTGAGCGGGCGCGCGCCCGGTTTGCGCGGGGCGCCACCCAGGCCGGCTTCCGCGCGGCGCTGCAGCCGGCTCTCACTCCGCGGCGGGCGGCGGTCATGCCCGCCGTCACGGCGGCCGCGGGGGCCGAGATCGCGGTGGTGACCGTGACCCATAACTCGGCTGCCGAGCTGCCGACGTTCCTGGCCTCGGTGCGACGTCATCTGCCCGGTGCCGCGGTGACTGTAGTCGACTGCGCCAGCCGGGACGAGAGCGTGGCCGTGGCCCGGGGCGCGCCCGGGGTGGAGACGATTGCCCTGGGCGAGAACCTCGGCTTCGGGTGGGCCTGCAACCGCGGGCTGCGCTCGGTGGCGGCGCCGGTCACCGCCCTGCTCAACCCCGACGTGGAGCTGATCGACGGCTCCCTGGCCGAGCTGGCTGCCGAGGCGCGGCGCGACGACCGCCCGCCGCGCCTGTTCGCGCCGCTCGTCCTCAGCCCGGACGGCACTCGCCAGCAGACCGCCCACCCAAAGCCCGCGTCGGGAGCCGATCTCGCGCGGGCTCTGATCCCGCCCGCTGTGCTGGGGGGAGCGGTGGGAGCATGGCTGGCCCCGTGGCGAGCCCGGACGCCGCGGGCGGTCGGCTGGGCCGTGGGGGCAGCGATCGTCGCCCGGACTGAGACGCTGCGACGCCTGGGGCCGTTTGATGACTCGATCTTCATGTACGGCGAGGACCTCGAGCTCGGTCTGCGCGCCGGCGCCGAGGGGATCGAGACTTGGTTCTGGCCCACGGTGAGAGTCGTGCACGGCGGGGCGCACGCCACCGGCCCGGCCTTCGGCGGTGAGCCGTTCCAACGTCTGGCCCGGGCGCGCCACGATGTCGTCACCCGCAGGCTCGGGCCGGCCCGCGGTCACGTCGACGACGGCGCCCAGGCGCTGACGTTCGCATCGCGATGGCTCTACAAGCGTGCCCTGGGCGCAAGCGCCGAGCGGGAGCAACGCCAGCTCGCCGCGCTGCGCGAGGGCCGGCGGTTCCGATGAGGGATCCCCTGCGGCGGCGGTGGTTCGCCGCGGCCACACTGGTGGCCGCAGTCGCCGTGCTCGTCGCTGGCGGGCTGCTGATCAATTCCGGCGCCGAGCACCAACGAGGCACGGTCATCACGGCCTCGTCCAGCTCTAGCTCCATGACCTCGGCTCCCCCCCCGACCACGGTCACCTCGACGCCGTCGAGCTCGACCCCGGCGACGACCCCCGCGGCTCCGACCCCGGCCCTCCCCGCCCCCGCCCGGCAGGTGTTCGGAGCCAACGTCAACCTGCTCTTCAATACACCGGGATTGGCCGACAGCGTGATCGCGACCCAGCTTCGCGCGCTGCGCGCAACCGCGGCGACCGTCGCCCGCAGTGACGCGTTCTGGGAGGCGACCGAACCCACCGCCCCGGTGGCGGGAGCGCATCACTACGACTGGACGTTCGACGACCGGATCGCCGGCGCGTTGGCCGCGGCGGGGCTGCGATGGCTGCCGATCCTCGACTACACGGCGCCGTGGGCGCAGTCGATCCCCGGCCAGGACCACTCCCCGCCGCGTTCAGCCGCCGACTACGCCGCCTACGCCGGCGTGTTCGCCGCCCGCTACGGCTCCGGCGGCGCCTTCTGGGCCGCCCACCCTGAGCTCACGGCCGAGCCCGTGCAGACGATCGAAATCTGGAACGAGCCCGACAACGGCGAGTTTTGGACCCGGACCCCCGATGCCACCGCCTACGCGGACCTCTATGCCGCCGCCCGCCTGGCCATCGACGCCGCCGATCCGGGCGTACGGGTGATCGTCGGCGGCCTGACCCGGCCGACGGAGTTCCTGCCCGCGATGCTGGCTGCCCGCCCGGCCCTGGCCGGGCACATCGACGGAGTCGGAGTCCATCCCTACGGAACCCCGGCGGTGGTGGCGGCCAAGCTCGAGGCCGACCGGAGGGCGCTCACCGCCGTGGGCCTGGGCGCCGTCCCTCTCTATGCCACCGAGTTCGGCTGGACCACGAGCCCGCCCGGTGCTCTGGACTACGTGCCCGCCCCGACCCGCCCCCGCTACATCCGCCGCACCCTGGATGAGCTCGACGGGGGCCGGTGCGGGGTCGCTACCGCGCTGCTCTACACCTGGTACTCGCCCGAGCAGAACCCCGCCGACAGCCAGCAGTGGTACGGGGTCAACGCTCCGGCCGGCGCCCGCACCGCAGACTCAGGGGCATTTGCGGCGGCCGTGCACAGCGCCGCGACAGCGCCCGTGCGGGCCCGGTCGTGTGGCTAGCTTTGGTCAGGCGACGCCGGCTGCCCACTAGTGCAGGCAGGTGGCGGCGTTGGCGCCCTTGGCGCGGCAATGCTCGAGCGCGAGCACACCCTTGGTAAAGGCACCCAGCGCCGGCTTGGCCACCACCTGATCGCCGTCCAGTCGGGTTAGGCCCGCGAAACTGAAGGCGCCCGCGTGGCGCTTTTCCGCCCCGACCCAGGTGTAGTAGTAGAAGCCGATCAAATGCAGGGCGACCCGGTTGGCCCCAATCAACGGCAGGACGGTGGCGATGTCGCGCGCCTGACCGGCCCGGGTGGTGTTGAAGTCAAAGTGCTGATTGGTCTGACCCTGGGCCGACGGCCAGCTCACCTCGGTGGCCAACAGCGGCTTCTGACCGTCCTGCTCGTGACTCATGGCGTGGCGCATGAACTGCATATAGAGGATCAGGTTGGCCGGCTGCTTGGTGAAGCCGTTGAGGGCCACGATGTCGAACAGGTTGCGGGCCCCCGGGACCCGGTAGACCTGTCCGAGCGAGCGCCAGGCGAAGTTGGTCAGGGCTCCGAGCACCACCTTGGCCCCCGGGTCGGCGTGTTTGATCGCCTGATGAGCGAGGCGTAGGAGCGGCACATAGGTGCGGGTAAACGGCTGCGGCCAGTAGTAGGAGATGTTGGGCTCGTTCCAGATCTGCCACATCCGGATCGGCATGCGCGGGATCTGGGGATGCGTGTGCCAGAAGCTGCCGTGCGGGCCGTAACGACCCACCAGGGCGGCGGCGTACGCGGCGTAGGGCGCTGCGCGCTTGGGGATGTCAACGCCGTCGCGGTTGCGACGGGCGTCCCACGACGGCGCGTAGATGATCGTGGGCAGGACGCTGATCCGGCGCAGAGCGGCGTCGCCGACGATCTCGTCGGTGAGGCCGAAGTTGGTCGGCCGGCCGCCGACGTTGGTGAACTCGCTCGCCTGCGCGGCGGGGATATCGTTGGCCTTCGCGTAGGGCTGGGCCGCTGCCCAATTGAAGGCCGCCCGGACGCTCTGCACTCCGGATCCGACCATGGCCTTGAGCTGCGCCGGGTAGTCGATGGTCGTGCCCGGCGCGAACATCGGACCATCGATGTCGACCCCGACGAAGCCCTGCGGGACAGCCGGTAACGCAGTCATCGAGGAGCCGGTTTTGGCCCGGCGAGCGGTGGCGGTCGTGCTGAGCAGGCTCGCCAGGGCGAGTGCGGCGAGCAGCACAGCGAGGAGCGAGAGCCGACGCCCTCGCCCCCGGGGACCCATGTTCACCGACGACGCTCCGGGATTCTCATCTGATGTAGAAACGACGCCGGCGGTCACGAGTGGCGCGCCGGAGGACGAAGCCGCTGAGCACCAGAGCAAGACCGAGGCCGACGATCAGCCGGGCGTCCAAGCCGGTGTAGGGCAGAGACTTGCCGACCTTGGTTCCGACCTTTGTTCCGACCTTGGTCCCCCGGGAGCCCGCGGCCGTGGTCGCCGTCGGCGAGGTGCTGGGCGTCGTCGCGGTGGCGGTCGAAGCCGCCGGCGTGACCGGACTGGGGGTGGTCGGCGCCGGGGTGGTCGCGCTGGATGAGCTCGACGACGAGCCATGGTGATGGCAGTGGGCGAGCGGATCGACGTACTGCTGGTCCCCGGCCGAGCCGCCGCCTCCGCAGGCCGCCAACGAGGCAGCGGGACTCACGAGTGCGAACAGCCCGAGGACGATCAGGCACGCCAACAGATGTCTGGGACGAGACACCGAGCGAGTATTGCAAAGGGTTCCCCGGACCGGCTCAGCGCCCTCCTGACGACGCTGGGACGCGCGCCCGCAAACCTCGGTTTTGCAGGATTTATTGCACACCCAGGGCTGGGCACCAGCGGCGCGACGGGCCATGTTAGGGTGCTCGCCGTGGCCTGGATGACCCGCTTGGCGATCGCCGGCATGGTGCTCTGCGCCGGGCTGGGGACGGGACTGACCGCCACCAGCGCCGGAGACCTACAGAGCCGGATCAGCGCCACTCGGTCGGCGGCCAGCTCGCTGCGCACCGAGATCGCCAGTGACTCTCGGCGGATTGCCACCACCTCGGGTGGGCTGCAGCAGGCCCGGGCACGGCTGGCGGGAATCCAATCCGATCTGGACCGGCGCGTAGCGCAGCTGCGCACCATCCAGGACTCGCTGCTGGCCGCACGTACCCGTCTGATCGCGCTCGAGAACCGGCTCCACCTGGCCTCGGGTGCGCTGGCCGCGAACCTGGTGGCCAGCTACGAGGGTGGTCAACCCGACGTGATGTCGGTGGTCCTCGAGTCCCGTGGTTTCGGCGATCTCCTCGAGCGCGTCGGCTTCATGGCGCGGCTCGCCCATCAGGACGCCCACGTGGTCAGCCTGACCCGGGCGGCCCGGGCCGAGGTGTCGGCCCAGGCAACCCGGCTGGGCGTGCTCGAGCGACGCGACCGCGCCCTGGCCGTGCAGATCCTGGCCCGGCGCAACTCCGCCGCCGCCCTGCAGTCGGCCCTGCTCAGCGAGCAGCTGCGCCAGCTCGCCGTCCGCTCGCGGGTCAGCGCCCGCTACCAGGCGCTCAGCGGCCGCCTGGAGACGCTCGAGCGCCGCGCCGCCGAACAGGCCACACGGGCGGCGCAGACGGGCAACGCCAACGTGGCCGGGATCCCGGTCAACACGAGCGGCATGGTCCAGCCACCCCCGGGCGCACCCGCCGCGATCGCCCAGGTGATCGCCGCCGGCAATGCCATCGCCACCCTGCCCTATCTCTACGGCGGCGGCCACACTTCGTTCCACGCCAACGGCTATGACTGCTCGGGCTCGGTCAGTTACGCGCTGGCGGCGGCCGGCCTGGTCTCGTCACCGATGGTCTCGGGTGGCTTCGAGAGCTGGGGCGCCCCCGGCCCCGGGCGCTGGATCACCGTCTACGCCAACGCCGGTCACGTCTGGATGACCGTCGCCGGCTGGCGCTTTGACACTGTCGCCCTAGCCGTGAGCGGGACCCGTTGGGCTCGGGGCGGCGGCGAGTTCTCGGGCTTCGTGGTTCGGCACCCCGCGGGCCTGTAGCGGGCCTCCCCCGGGCACCGTCCGGACGTTGCCGCGGCTCCGCGGCGGCCGTTGGGCGGGCGGTGGACCGGTCCTCAGGATCCGCGTGGCGAGCAGGGCCAGGCCCCAGCCGCTGATGATGCCCAGGGAGGTCCAGAGCGTCTGGTAGGAGAACGCGAAGGGAACCGCGATGTCGAGCAGGGAGGCGTCGAGGTAATGGTCGCCGAGCAACGCGGCGCCGTGGACGACGACGGCCACGATCGCCGCCAGGGAGAGGACCTCGTGGGTAGCCAGAAGATCGGGGGCGCGCCGGCGCAGCAGCTTGGTGCTCATCAGCTTGGTGCTCATCAGCAGGCCCAGCGAAACGGCGAGGCTGGAAAGGACGAGCGCTAGGACTCCCGCCGCGCGGCTGGTGATCCAGAACACGTGGGGGGCAACGCTCGTGGCCATGGTCACCACGATCGTCGCGTCACGCTAGACGGGCGTAGGACCGACCTACGAGTTTCTTAAGAGCGGTGCGGGCGGGCGAGCACGCTCGCCGTCTGGGCCGAGCCCTTGGCCGGCGGCGCCCCGGAGCCCGGAGAGCTCGCGTAGGTGATCGTGAAGGCCGACCCGCCGGCGGTCAGCGTCGAGGGCGAGGCCGTGGCTGCCGCGGCCGGGTTGGCGATGAAACGACGGCCGTTGGCGGCCAGGGTGATCTTGGTCGTGCTCCAGCGGCGGTCGACGATCCTGCCGTGGTAGCCGCCGGTTCTGATCACGTTGGCGCGGCTGAACTGCGCCGAGCCGAAGTTGGCCAGCGCCAACTCCTGGCACGAGGCGTTGCCGCTGCACACCGAGGGGGCTTCGACGATCCACTCGGCCGAGGACACGTCCAGCTGATTCACGTGCACGGTGCGCTGAAACGAGGTCCGGCGGGTCACGTCGTCGATTTGGAGGCGGACGTCGTGGCCGTTGACGGTCACGGCCGCGGTCAGGTAGTCGCCGGGCGCGACCGTCATCCGGATGGTCCGCGATGCGGCGGGGACGAGCTCGTACCAGACACTCGAGACGACCGGTCCGGATGCTGGGCAATCGACCTCGCTGCCGATCTGCTCGAGCGCCGGCGAGGTCGGACTGTAGCCGCCGAGGCCGACCCACACCGACGAGTAGGTCGGTGTCCCGGCCGTGCAGGTGGCGGCCGGTTGGCGCCAGGCCCCGAATACGCGATGAAAACTCACGTGGGAGCCGTGTGCCGCGTAGCCGGCCCAGTTCGAGCTCCGGGTGCTGTTGGCCAGCGCGGACGGGGCCACGAGCAGGGCCAGCGCCAGGGCACCGAGCAACGCGGCGGGCCACGACTGACGCGGGTGGGCCCGACGCGGGCGGGGATCCCCTCTCCGCCGGTAGCTGCTCGCTCGCTGCATGTCCCTATCTTGCCGCGGTCCGGATCGCGGCGGCCCGCCCCTGACAGTCATACATCCTCGCGCTGCTCGTGGTCGAGCGGTTGCCCGTGCTCGAGCGGCTGCCCGTGGTCGAGCGGTTGCCCGTGCTCGGGGTGGTCACCGTCACCGACGGGCAGGTCTTGGTCACGACCGCCAGCGCGGATTGACTGCCGGTGCGGGTATCCCCGCGGGCCTGGAAGTCCTGACGGCTGTCGTCGATCACCCAGCGCAGGCGCCCGCGTGCGACCTCCATCGCAATCCAGGCCGCGCTGACCGAGCTCTCGCGACCCGAGAAGCCGCCCAGGCCGGCCACGTCAGCATTCGAGGTCAGGATCGCCGCCGCGGCCGAGCTCTGGCTGGAGACTCCGATCGCCCCGCCGCCGTGCGCCCGGGCGTATCGGATGGCGGCCTTGAGCGTCGCGCTGTCGCGCCCGAAGCC